>NZ_JBEXPT010000068.1:0-36321 GCF_040612195.1 Streptomyces sp. NPDC006450
GGCCCCCGCCGGCCGCGCGGCCTGCCCCCCCGGCGGGCCCGGGGCGGGCCCGCCCCCCCCCGCCCCCCCCCGCCCCCCAGCCCCGCGCGCCGTCGCGGGCCGTCGCGGGCCGGACCCACGGAGACATCGCCGGCCAGGGGCCTGACGTGCCGAAACGGCCCGGCGCCGGACACAGCGAACCGGACCGAACCGGACCGGACCGGACCGGAGCCGGACGGGCCGGATGCCCCGGTTAGGCCGCCCGGATGGCCGGGGCGGCGGCCGGCAGGGCGGAGCGACCCGGGGCCCAGACCACCGTCGCGGGTCCGCCGTTCGGGCGCCGCTCCGCCGCGAGCGACTGGCCGCGCTGCGGTCCGACGCGCGGCCCGGAGCGGCGCAGGGCCGCGAAGTACCGCTCGTCGAGGTGCCCGTGGCCGCTGTGCCGGACGAGCAGGGCGGAGAGTTCGGCGTCCAGCTCGCAGTGGCGGCCGAGTGCCAGTCCGGCTTCCACCCACTGACCGAGCACGGCGTGCCGGGTCTCCTCCAGGGCCGCGATGCGCTCGCCGAGCCAGGCGCCCGCGTCGATCCCGGCGAAGGCCGGGCCGGACCACAGGTCCAGGGCGCCGCGCAGTCGGCGGGCCGCCTTCTCGAAGTCTCCGCAGGAGATGGCCCGGTAGCCGGCGCCCGCCTCGCGTTCGAACTCACGGAAGTCGCACCGGCCGCCGCCGGTGTCGAGAAGATACCCGCCGGGCACCGCCGACAGCACCGTGTCGGGAGTTCGTACCGCACCCGGACCGGACTGCAGGGCCCCCGCGAACTGCTCGCGCAGCATGCGGACCGCGGCGTGGGCGACGGCCCGGGTGTGCTCGGGCGGGGCGCAGCTGGTCAGCTCGTCGGCCAGGACCGACACGGGTACGACCTGGTCGGCATGGGCGGCGAGGACCGCCAGCACGTGGCGGGCCTCCGGGGTGGGCGTCGCGATCGGAACCCCGTTCTCGGTGACGCGCAGCCCTCCGAGTACGTGAATGTCCACGGTTCCCTCCCTGGAGGCAGACACAGCGGCGCTGGGCGTCAGAAAAATAATACCCGGAAGGATTTTTTGCAACCCGTGAGAGACCGGGGTCCGGACGTACGGAACGAGACCCCCGGGACGCACGGAACGAGACCCCGTCGGGCACGCGACGCGCGGACGCGGATGTGCGAATGCCCGGACGGAGGACCCCTTCCAGGGCCCCGTCCGGGCATCCGCACATCCCTCACCGCCGCTGCGGCGCGCCACCGTCAGGGGCGGGCTCCGCTCGCGCGGGTTTCCTCCGGCATGCCGGCCGCCGGGGTCCACGCCTCGGTCTCTGCGCCCGCGACCGGCCGGCGCACGCCCGAGGCGCAGCCGTAGTCACACGGGTGCGTCCCCTGCGGTCCGTACAGCGCCCTGGCTCCCCGGCCCGGGGCCGTGTCCAGCCGGATCGCCAGGGACGGCACCACCAGGTTCGGCATGACATGGGTGTAGAGGGCCGAAACCTGCTCCTCCATGTCCAGTCCGAGCATGTGGGACATCATGTTGAGCCCCGCGTAGGAGCCCACGATCAGCTGCGCCGGCACAATGGGGTCCACGGTCGGCAGCAGCTCGCCGCGGGCCTTGGCCTCCGTCATCAGTTCCAGGTGGAGCTCTATCCACGCCTCGTAGGGGGAGGCCCGGTCGAGGCTCAGGCCGGTCTGGTCCAGCGTGAGCCGCGCGCTCGCCCGCATCAGCACGTCGTGCCGCAACCGGTGCGAGAAGATCATCCCGGTGTCCACGAACTCCTGCACCTTGAAGGCCTGGGGCATCGCGACCGGGGCCGACGCCACCTGGGCGTCGATCACCGCCTGGGCGAGGTGTTCCTTCGAGTCGAAGTGGAAGTAGAGCGCACCCTTGGTCACCTTGGCGATGTTGACGATGTCGGAGAGCTTGGCCGATTCATAGCCGCGCTCTTCGAACACCAGGGCTGCCGCCTCCAGGATCGCCCGGCGAGTACGTACCGCCCGGTCCTGCTTGACCTGCGGTCGTTCTGTCCTCATGTGATGCGACCTCTCCCGCCCCCCGTCCGTCATGCCGCTGCGTCCGCCTTCACAGGGCGATCAGCGCATGAGTCCTTATCTCCCCCGCCATCTTGCGTACACCCGCGCTTTACATGCCGTGGGGTACGTTCTCCTCAGGGCAGTTTCACACCATGGAGAACCCGCCGTCCACCGGCATCGTCACACCGGTGACGAACGAGGACCTCGCACTGCAGAGCCAGGCGGCGGCCTCGGCGATCTCCGCGGGCTCCGCGGTACGCGGCTGCGGCGTCCCCGCGTGCAGCTGCGCCTCGATGCCGGGCACGGCCGCGAACCACTGCTCGACCACCTCGGTGCGGGTGGTGCCGGGTGCCACCGCGTTCACCCGGATGCCCTGGGCCCCGTACTCGGCCGCGGCCGCCTTGGTCAGGCCGATGACCGCGTGCTTGGCGGCCACGTACGGGGCCGCCACCGGGGTGGCCAGCAGCCCGCCGACGCTGCTGTTGTTGACGATCGCCCCGCCGCCGGTCCGAAGCATCGCGGCTATCTCCGGGCGCAGGCAGTTCCACACCCCGCGCACGTTGACTTCCATGATCTCGTCGTACAGCTTGTCGTCCATCTCGTGCAGCGGTGTGCGCCCCACGCCCCAGCCGGCGTTGTTGAAGGCGCAGTCCAACCGGCCGAACTCCTCGACCGCGCGGGCGACGGCGGCCTCCGCGTCACCGCGCCGGGTCACGTCCGTCACCACGTACGCCGCCTGCGCGCCCTGCGCCCGCAGCTCCTCGGCGAGATCCTTGATCCGCTGCTCGCGCCGGGCGGCGAGCACCACCCGCGCGCCCTCCCGCGCGAACACCCGGGCGGCCGCGGCTCCGATGCCGCTGCTCGCCCCGGTGATCAGCGCGACCTTGCCCTCCAGTAGACCGTGCCCCTGCATTGCCGTTCCCTTCATCTCCACGTCCTCGCACTCGGTGTGCCGCTCCGCACCGGCGGGCACGGCGGCGGGTTCAGGCCGCGCGGCCGGCGCCCGCACCGGCCTGCGCGTCCACCGCGCGCAGGAGTTCCTCGTCGATCTCGTCGAGCGATCCGACCAGGTGCCGCACCCCGGCCTCGCGCATCTGGCGCCCTTGGAAGCCGTGTTCGAAGGTACTGGGATGCCCGATGAAGGGCACACCCAGGTCGATGGCCACCGCGGCGACGCGTGCCACGTCGTCCACGAACAGCGCCTGGGAGTGGTCGAGGCCGAACCAGTCGACGGTGATCTCGTGGACCCCCGGGCGGAACGTGTCGGTGCTGATGTAGCCGGGGCCGTCGAAGAGGTGGGCCACGTGCCCCAGATGGCGGTCGAAGTGCTCCTTGCCGAGGCCGCCGTAACAGACGGTCCGCAGCCCGAGTCCCCGCAGCCGGAGCAGGAGTTCCTCGACCCCGTCCCTCACGTGCAGCGGGTGCTGCGCCAGGTGGGCGGCCCGTTCTTCGAAGTACGCCTCCAGCACGCGCTCCGGAGTCCAGTCGAGCCCTGCGGCCCGGGCCAGGGCCGGGGCCGCGACCGACCGGGGCTGGGAGAAGATCGAGCGCTCCACCTCGCCGTCGTAGGTTCCGCCCCGCCGGGTGATGAACCCGTGAATGACCGGACTGAAGGTGTCGTTGAGCAGGACACCGTCGATGTTCAAGGCGGCGAGCCGCAGGTGCTGCAGGGGGCGCATGGCGCTCCGATCACGCGGGGGAGGGCCGGCGCAGACGTTTTCTGGACTCCGAATCAGCCGCAACGCGGATACGGGTAGCCCCCCGAAAAATACCCACCAGTATCCGCGTTGCTCTGCTCGGGGAAAGATACCGGACGTCGGCTGATTCTCGCCAGGCCGGATGATCTCGGGGATGCGGCGTAGCTCACGCCGCAAAACCGCCCCGAGTTGGGCATTTCCCGCAACTCGCTTGCCCCGACGGGGGTTTGGCCTGTGCCTTGCGCCACTGAGTGCGGAAACAACGGCACTCTTCGGTCAAGATCAATCCGATAACCAAACTCGGAAGTACGTACTCTGAACCCCGTAGAGGTTTGCTGTACTCGTCCACGATGAGGGACTTCATGATCACGACCCTGGAACCGACGGTTTTGACCACGCCTACTCCGGCCGAGCACTGCGCGTGTCAAGCCCAGACGGACAACCGGCTGGCGACCACGGTTCCGAGGGCGCTCGTCCACCGGGCGGCAGTGGCCGAGGTCTTCCTGACCGGTATGTGCCGCATCGCCGAGGACCGCTTCCACATCAAGGCCCAATGGCCCCGCGGGCACAGCTTCTTCGCACCGGTGGCAGGCACCCACTACGACCCGATGCTGATCGCCGAGACCATCCGGCAGGTCGGCGCGTACCTGGCGCACGAGGCCTTCGACGTACCGATCGGGCACCAGTTCCTGCTCTGGTCGCTCGAGTACTCCACCGTCCCCGAGCAACTCGCCATGGGCGAGGCCCCCGCGGACCTCGACCTCATCGTCACCTGCCCCGAGATACGCCGCCGGGGCAACCGCCTCACGGCGCTCACCTACGAGGTGGTGATCCGGCAGGGGGACCGCGTCATCGCCACCGGACGCGTCGGCTACACCGTCACCTCGCCGGCCGTGTACCAGCGGCTGCGCGCCAAGCAGCTCTCCAGACAGCCGGACTCGGTGCTCGGGCCCGCCCCGGTCGCACCCGCGGAGGTCGGCCGGCTCTCCCCCTTCGACGTCGTCCTCTCCGCGTCCTGCGGCCCGGGGGTGTGGCAACTGCGCTACGACATCCGCCACCCCGTGCTCTTCGACCACGTCGGCGACCACGTGCCCGGCATGGTCCTGCTGGAGGCCGCCCGCCAGGCCGTGACCATCGGCGCCGAGGCCGGCGTCATGCCGGTCACCGTCAGGAGCACCTACCAGCGCTACGCCGAGTTCGGCAGCCCGCTGTGGATCCACGCGGAACCCGCCTCGGCGGACCTGGGCGGCACCGCGGCCCGGTCGATCCGGGTGACGGGCGTCCAGGACGGCGAGCAGGTCTTCGAGGCCGTCGTCGTCACCGAGCCGGTCGGGACCGTTGCGTCGCTGCTCTGAGCCCTGATCGCACGCCGGCGTCGTGCAAGCCCAGCGGCCGTACCGGGAACACCCGGTACGGCCGTCACGGTTGTACCGACCGAGGGACCGGCGCCGCACGGGCGGGGACACGGAGGCCACGAGGTCGTCCGCCCCACCGGCATCCGGGCCCCGGGACCGCGGCACACCCGCCGCGCACCCGGACCACGACGTACGTCCGCAGGAGGACTGTTTCCATGGCAGACCGGCCCTTGACGCTCATGGCAGTGCACGCCCACCCCGACGACGAGGCCACCGGAACCGGAGGGGTCCTCGCCCGGTACGCCGCGGAAGGCATCCGCACGGTTCTCGTGACGTGTACCGACGGTGGTTGCGGTGACGGGCCCGGGGGTGTCAAGCCCGGCGACCCCGGGCACGATCCGGCGGCCGTCGCCTCCATGCGCCGTCGGGAACTCGAGGTGAGCCGTGACGTCCTGAAGATCAGCGACCTGGAGACGCTGGACTACGCCGACTCCGGAATGATGGGCTGGCCGAGCAACGACGCCCCCGGATCCTTCTGGCAGACCCCCGTGGAGGAAGGCGCCGCCCGACTCGCGGAGCTCATGCGCCACTACCGGCCCGACGTGGTCGTCACCTACGACGAGAACGGCTTCTACGGCCACCCCGACCACATCCAGGCCCACCGGATCACGATGGCGGCGCTGGAGATGACCGGCCTGACACCGAAGGTGTACTGGACGACGATGCCCCACTCGCTGATGCGGCGGTTCGGCGAGATCATGCACGAGTTCAGCGAGGACATGCCGGAGCCGGATCCTGCCGAGGCCGCCGCGCTGGCCGAGATCGGCCTCCCCGACGACGAGATCACCACGTGGGTGGACACCCTCGCCTTCAGCGGCCAGAAGTTCGACGCGCTGGCCGCGCACGCCAGCCAGGGCGAGAGCATCTTCTTCCTCAAGATGGGCAAGGAGGTGTTCGGCGAGTTGATGGGCACGGAGACCTTCGTACGCGTCAAGGGCCCCACCGGCGCGGCCGTACCCGAGACCGACCTCTTCGCCGGACTGCGCTGACCCTCCCGTCCGGCCGGGGCCCGACCGCATCCGCGCCGTCCGCTCCCTCCCCGGCCCGGCGAAGGTCGCCGACCCGCACGGACGCCCCCGCCCGCGCGGCCGCGTTCCTCCACACCTGCGCCCCCACCGGTCAGCGCACCCGGCCCGGGGCCGCGAACGTCAGCCGGAAGAGCGCGCCCCCGCCCGGGGCGGCCTCGGCCACCAACTCCGCCTCGTGCGCCCGCGCGATCTGCCGGGCCATCGCCAGCCCGAGCCCGGACCCGGGCAGCGCCCGCGCCGACCCCGCCCGGTAGAACCGGTCGAAGACGTACGGCAGATCCGCGTCGCAGATGCCGGGCCCGTGATCCCGTACGGTCACCTCGGCGCAGCCGTCCCCCCGGACGGCCAGCGACACCTCCACCTCCGCCCCCGGCGGGCTGAACTTCGCCGCGTTGTCCAGCAGGTTCCCCAGCAGCCGGCTGAGCCGCGCCGGCACTCCCGCGACCACCACCTCCCCCTCCCCCCGGGACGGCGACGCCGAAGGCGCCCGCACCCGAAAGGCCACCCCGGGCCGGTGCGCCCGCGCGGCCCCCACGCAGTACTCCACCAGCGGAGCCAGCCGCACCTGCTCCACCAGCAGCTGCGGCTCCTCGTCGCGGGCCAGCTCGATCAGGTCGTTGACCAGACCCGTGACCTCCCGCAACTGCCGCCCGAGCGCCAGCGAGGCCCGCTCCCGCTGCTCCGCCGTCAACCGGTCCCCCCGCGCCAGCAGCTCCGCGTTCGTCCGCAGCGCGGTCAGCGGGGTCCGCAGCTCGTGCGAGGCGTCCGCGACGAGTCTGCGCTGCGCGGTCACGGACTGTTCCAGCTCCCCCAGCATGGTGTTGAAGCTCCCGGCCAGCCGGGTGACCTCGTCCTCGCGGCCGCGCCCCGGCGGCGGCAGTTCGATCCGGTGTCTCGGGTCCCGGGTGGCGGCGATCCGCTCGGCGGTGGCGGTGAGCCGGGTGACCGGTGCCAGACCCGTCCGCGCGACCCAGTGGCCGAGCAGGGCGGCCAGGAGCACCCCGGCCGCCGCCGTCAACGCCAGCCACCACGCCGCCTGTTCGATGCCGTCCTTCACGGTGTCCGCCCGCAGCGCCACCTGGAGCGCCCGCCCCTTGCCGTAGTCGGTGGTCAGCATCCGCGCCGGATGCCCGGCGTGCACGATGTCGGTGTAGTACGGGGCCCTCGCGCCCGCCGCCACGGCCCGCGCGGCCGGGGTGACGGGCAGCAGGTACGGCGGCGAGCCGGGGTCTCGCCCCGGGTCCGCCGGCACCACCTCGGCGCAGGCGGGCGCCGCCAGGAACCGGCACTCCCCGCTCAGGGTCCCGGGTCCGGAGTCCGGGTTGCGCTGGGCGGCGAGGCGGGCGGACTGGGTCAGGCTGAGGTCGAGCTGCCGGTACAGCGCCCCGCGCACGACGAGGAAGGCGGCCGCGCACACGCCGAGCGCGACGAGCGCCACCGCCGCCGTGACCGCCAGCGCCAGCCGGGTCCGCAGCGGCCGCCTGCGCCGCCACCGCGCTCCGGGCCCCCGCCGGCTCACGCGGCGTCCAGCCGGTAGCCGACCCCGTGCACGGTGTGCACCAGCCGGGGCTCGCCGCCGGCCTCCAGCTTCCGGCGCAGGTATCCGACGTAGACGGCCAGGGAGTTGGAGTCCGGCCCGAAGTCGCGGCCCCACACCAGTTCCAGGACGAGCTCCCGCGGCAGCACCTGCCCGGGGTGGCGCAGGAGCAGTTCGAGCAGCGCCGACTCGGTCCGGCTGAACTCCAGCGGCCGCTCGCCGCGCCGGCCGGTACGGGTGGCGGGGTCGAGGACGAGGTCCCCGTACGCGAGCACGGGCGCGTCCCCGGCCGGTTCGGGGGCGGCCCGCCGCAGGAGGGCCCGTACCCGGGCCACGAGCTCGTCGAGCGCGAACGGTTTGACCAGGTAGTCGTCGGCGCCCGCCTCCAGCCCGTCGACGCGGTCGCTCACCGCGTCCAGGGCCGTGAGGACGAGCACGGGCGTACGGTCGCCCACCGCACGCAGCTGCCGGCACACGGCGAGCCCGTCCAGCACCGGCATCATCACGTCGAGGACCACCGCGTCCGGCTGCCAGAGCGCCACCTCGGACAGTGCGGCCAGCCCGTCGACCGCACCGCGCACCTCGTACCCCTCGACGGCGAGCCCGTCCTCGACGGCGGCCCGCACCTCGGGCTCGTCGTCCACCACCAGAATCCGCTGCATGGAACAAAGCCTCCCAAACCCTCCGGGAGAACTTCTTAGAACCTTCTTAGGGCGCACCGGAAGTCTGCGGCCATGACCTCCTCACCCCCTCCCTCCCCCTCACACCGGCCGCTTTCCGTCGTGATCGGCGCGGGCGGCACCGGCGGCCACATCTATCCCGGCCTCGCGCTGGCTGAGGCGCTGCGCGCAGCCGTCCCGGACGCCGTGGTCTCGTTCATCGGTACCGAACGCGGCCTGGAGACCGAGTTGATCCCGGCCGCCGGCTACCGCCTGCACACCGTGGACATGATCCCCTTCGACCCGGCGCTGGGCGCCAGGCGCTACCTCCTTCCGGCCGCGCTGCTGCGCTCGGCCGGGCAGGCGCGGGCGGTGATCCGGGCGCAGGGCGCGCGAGTGGCCGTCGGCATGGGCGGCTATCCGAGCGCGCCCGCCGTGCTCGGGGCCCGGCTGGCCGGACTGCCGGCGGTCATCCACGAGTCCAACGCGGTACCGGGCCGGGCCAACCGGTTCGCGGCCCGCCTCACCCCGCACATGGCGGTGGCCTTCGACCGCAGCCGCGCGCACCTGGCGGGCGGGGCGCGGGCGCTGACCACCGGAATGCCCATCTCCGCGGCGTTGTCGGGCCTCGCCGAACTGTCCCGTCCCGAGCGGGCGGTCCGGCGCGCCGAGGCCCGGCGGGAGCTCGGGGTGCCGGACGGGCGGCGGCTGGTGGTGTTCAACGGCGGCAGCCTGGGCGCGGCCCGCCTGACGTCGGCCGCGGCCGGACTGGCGGCCGCCTGGCAGGCGCGGGAGGACGTGCAGCTGCTGATCAAGACGGGTCCGGCGGCGCTCGCGGACACCATCGCCGGGCTGTCCGCCTCGGGCGGGCGGCGGATCGCCCGGGCCGTGCCCTACCTGGACCGGATGGACCTGGTCTACGCGGCCGCCGACCTGGTGGTGTGCCGGGCGGGCTCGGCGACGGTGGCGGAGCTCGCGGCGACCGGGGTCCCCGCGGTGCTGGTCCCCTACCCCTACGCCCCGGGCGACCACCAGACCCACAACGCCCGGGTGCTGTCCGACGCTGGCGCCGGCCTGCTCCTGGCGGACGCCGGGGCGACGGCCGACGGCCTCGCGGACCTGCTCGCCCCGCTGCTGGCGGACCCGGCGCGGCTGGCGGCGATGGCCGGCGCGGCCGACCCGGGCCCGCACGCACGGGCCGCCGAACTGCTGGCCTCGCAGGTCCTGCGGGTCGCCGGCTTCCCCTCCTTCTCCCCCACTCCCCTGGAGCTCGTATGACCACGCACGTGCCCACGCCCACGCCCACCCCCACGACCTCCCCCGCTCCGACGCCCACGCCGGCCCTCACCGCGGCGCGCACTTGCGCCGACTGGAGCGGCCGCACCGTCCTCGTCACGGGCGCCGAGGGCTTCATCGGCTCCACCCTCGTCGACCTGCTGGTCGCGCGGGGCGCGAAGGTGCGCGCCTTCGTGCACTACAAGCCGTACGCGGAGAAGGGCCACCTGGCCCGGTACCTGGCCGAGCCGGGCGGACCGGTGGAGATGTGGGCCGGCGACGTCCGTGACGCGGGCCGGGTCAGCGACGCGGTGGCCGGCTGCGACACGGTCTTCCACCTGGCGGCGCTGATCGGGATCCCGTACAGCTACGCCTCACCCGGCGCGTACGTGCAGACCAACGTCACCGGTACCGAGAACATGGCCGAGGCCTGCCGCCGCCACGGCGTGCGCCGCCTGGTCCACACCTCCACCAGCGAGGTCTACGGGACGGCCCTGACGGCTCCGATCTCCGAGAGCCACCCGCTCCAGCCGCAGTCCCCGTACTCCGCTTCGAAGATCGGCGCCGACATGATGGCGCTCTCCTTCCACCACGCCTTCGAACTGCCGGTGACGGTGGTCCGGCCGTTCAACACCTACGGCCCGCGCCAGTCGGCCCGCGCGGTCATCCCCACCATCCTCGCCCAGCTCCACTCGGGCGCCCGGGAGGTCCGCCTGGGCTCCCTGACGCCCACCCGGGACTTCACCTACGTGACCGACACCGCGGCCGGCTTCCTCGCGGTCGCGGATTGCGACCGGGCCCTCGGCGAAGTGGTCAACCTCGGCGCCGGCGAGGAGATCTCCATCGGCGACCTGGCCCGGGCCCTGATCGCGGCGTCGGGCCGGGACGCGGAGATCGTCGTGGACCCCGCCCGGCTGCGCCCCTCGGGCAGCGAGGTCCAGCGCCTGCTGTCGGACCACACCCGGGCCCGCGACTGGGCCGGCTGGAAGCCCGAGGTCTCCCTCCAGGAGGGCCTGACCCGCACCTCGGAGTGGATCGCCGCCCACCTCCACCTCTTCGCCCCGGACCGCTACCAGGTCTAGGCCGGCTCTTTCGGATCCTGCCCGGCCCGCGCCCACGGCCCGCGCCCACGGCCCGCGCCTACGGGCTGCGCAGGCTGCGGACGTCCAGATGCCGCAGCACCCGGTCGACGATCTCCGGATCGGCGCCCGGTTCGCTGCGCGCGGCCAGCACCTCGTGCCGGGCGGCGGACATCATCTCCCGCTGGATGCGCTGCACGTCGCGGATCCGCTCCACCCGCTTGGCGTACGCCTCCCGCCGCTCCTCGTCGACCATGTCGGGGCTGATCCTGGCGCCCACGTCGTACGCCCTGCGGTAGAGCACCTCCACGAGGTCCTCGGGCAGGTCCTCCACCTCCTCGATCTCCTTCAGCCGCCGCTTCGCGGCCTTGGCCGCGCGGATCGCCAGCGCGCGGGCGATGTCCGCCTCCGCGTCCGTGTCGGCCTCCACGCCGAGCCGGCGGACCAGCCACGGCAGGGTCAGGCCCTGGACCACCAGGGTGGTCATGATCACGGCGAATGCGATGAAGACGATCTCCTGCCGGGCCGGGAAGGGTTCCCCCGCGTCCGTCGTGAACGGGATGGCCAGGGCGAGGGCCACCGAGGCCACGCCCCGCATCCCCGCCCACCACATCACCACGGACTCCCGCCAGCTCAGCGGGATCTCCTCGTCGTAGTCGCGCCGCGAGTGGAGCCGTTTGGCGAGCCAGCCGGCCGGCAGCAGCCACACCAGCCGTACGCCGATCACCACCGCGACCACGACCGCCGCCCACCCGGCCATCTCCCAGCCCCGGCCGCGGGCGGCCCCGAACACGTTGTGCAGCTCCAGCCCGATCAGGCCGAAGGCGACGCCGGTGACCAGCATGTCGACGACCTCCCAGAACGTGTGCCCGGCGAGCCGGCCCAGCACGTCGTCGGCGTCGTTCGCGTACTCGGCGAGGAACAGCGCGGTCGTCAGCACGGCCAGCACTCCGGAGCCCCGCAACTCCTCGGCCAGCACGTACGCCACGAACGGCACGAGCAGCGTCAGCCCGATCTGGAGCGTGGCATCGCCGAGCCGTCCCATGAGCCGGTTGGCGGCCCAGCCGAGCCCGAGCCCCACCGCGACGGCCACGACCGCCGACAGCACGAACTCGCCGAGCGCGTCGGGCCACGAGAAGGTGCCGCTGACGGCGGCGGCGATGGCCACGTGGTAGAGCACGATGGCGGTGACGTCGTTGAAGAGCCCCTCGCCCTCCAGGATCGACACCATGCGCCGGGGCAGCCCGAGCGATCCGGCCACGGCGGTGGCGGCGACGGGGTCGGGCGGGGCGACGAGCGCGCCGAGCGCGACGGCCGCGGCGATCGAGAGCCCCGGCACCAGGGCGTGGGCGGTGAAGGCGACGGCCACGGTGGTCACGAAGACGAGCGCGACGGCCAACAGCAGGATGGGCCGCACATTGGCGGCGAACTGCCGCCAGGAGGTCCGCTGGACGGAGGCGTACAGCAGCGGGGGCAGCACCAGCGGCAAAATGTACTCGGGCGGGATGTCGACATTGGGCACCACCGGCACCAGCGCGAGCACCACCCCGCCGAGCGTCATCAACACCGGCGCGGGCAACCCCAGCCGGTCCCCGAGCGGCACCGTCACCACGGCCCCGAGCAACAACACGAACAGCAGCGCCAGCTGATCCACTCCCACACCCTGCCAGCCCGCCGCGCCCGGCGAGGGGGTTGAGGGTGCGTGCCGCGCCGTGTCCTGGGTCTCCGTCCCGGACGCCGCTGCGACCTTTTCAGCCCCTCCGGCGTTCCAGGAGCGGGTCCGGGCAGAGCCCGGGGAACGGCGAAGGGCGGGGGGGACGGACCCGCAGGGCTGCGCGCCCCCGGCCGGGACTACGGCAGAGCGCGCCGCATCGACCGGTGCGCGATACCCGCGTCCTGGAACTCCGGCCCGTAGGCCACGTACCCCAGCCGCTCGTAGAACCCCATCGCATGCGTCTGCGCACCAAGATCGACCGCGGACAGCCCGAGCCGAGCCGCCTCCGCCTCGATCGCCCGCACCAGCGCGACCCCCACCCCGAGTCCGCGCGCGGACTTGCTGACGGCCAGCCGTCCCAGCGATCCGACCTCCGGGGATCCCGTCTTGCCCAGGGCCCGCGGCCCGTACAGCAGGCGGCCGGTGCCCAGTGCGCTCCCGTCCGGCCCCTCGGCCAGCACGTGCAGCGCGATCTCGTCGTACGCGTCGTACTCGATCGACTCCGGCACCGACTGCTCGACCACGAAGACCTCGGTCCGCACGGCGAAGCAGGCCTTCATGTCCGCCTCCGTGACGGCGACCCGTACGGCGACGCCGCCGGCACCGCCGCCGCCGGAGGTCACTCGCTCTCCTTGCGGATCACGTCCAGCGCGTTCTGCAGGTCCGCCGGGTAGGTGCTCGCGAACTCGACCCACTGCCCGTCCGACGGGTGCTCGAAGCCGAGCCGCACCGCGTGCAGCCACTGGCGGGTGAGCCCGAGGCGCTTCGCGACGGTCGGGTCGGCGCCGTAGGTCAGGTCGCCGACGCAGGGGTGCTTGTGGGCGGCCATGTGCACGCGGATCTGGTGCGTGCGCCCGGTCTCCAGCTTGATGTCCAGCAGCGAGGCGGCGCGGAAGGCCTCGATCAGGTCGTAGTGGGTGACGGAGGGCTTGCCCTCCTGGGTCACGGCCCACTTGTAGTCGGCGTTGGGGTGCCGGCCGATCGGCGCGTCGATCGTGCCGCTCATCGGGTCCGGGTGGCCCTGCACCAACGCGTGGTAGCGCTTGTCGACGATCCGCTCGCGGAACTGGTTCTTCAGCGAGGTGTACGCCCGCTCCGACTTCGCGACGGCCATCAGGCCGGAGGTTCCGACGTCGAGCCGGTGCACGATGCCCTGGCGCTCGGAGGCGCCGGAGGTGGAGATGCGGTAGCCGGCGGCGGCGAGGCCGCCGATGACGGTGGTGCCGGTCCAGCCGGGGCTGGGGTGGGCGGCGACGCCGACCGGCTTCATGATGACGACGATGTCGTCGTCGTCATGGACGATCTCCATGCCGGGGACGGGCTCGGCGACGAGCTCGACCTTCCGCGGCGGCTCGGGCATCTCGACTTCGAGCCAGGCGCCACCGTGCACACGCTCGGACTTCCCGACGACACTGCCGTCGACCAGCACCTTTCCCGCGGCCGCGAGTTCGGCCGCCTTCGTCCGGGAAAAACCGAACATACGGGCGATGGCGGCGTCGACGCGCTCGCCCTCGAGGCCATCGGGTACGGGCAGGGTGCGGATCTCGGGAATCGTACTCACCCGTCGAGTATGCAGGACTCGACGGAAGACCATTCCCGCGATCAGGCTGCGATCGGCCTGCGGCCCGCTCGCCGGATCAGTCCTTGTGGACGGTGCCGTCCGGGTCCAGACCCTTGAAGGAGAGCAGGACGATCAGGATCCCGCCGCACACGATCGCCGAGTCCGCGAGGTTGAAGACGGCGAAGTGGGCCGGTGCGATGAAGTCGACGACCGCCCCGCGGAAGACTCCCGGCGAGCGGAAGATCCGGTCGGTCAGATTGCCCAGCGCCCCGCCCAGCAGCAGGCCCAGCGCGATCGCCCAGGGGAGGCTGTACAGCTTCCGCGCCAGCCGCACGATCACCACGATGACGGTGGCGGCGATGCAGGTGAAGATGATCGTGAAGGCCTCGCCGAAGCCGAAGGCGGCGCCGGGGTTGCGGATCGCGTCGAACTTCAGCAGGTCGCCGATGACCTGGATCGGCGGCTGGTGCTCCAGCTTCGCGACGACCAGCATCTTGCTGCCCAGGTCGACGAGGTAGGCGAGAAGCGCCACGACGAGCAGCGCGACGATCCGCCGCCGCCCCTTGGGCGCGGCGGATTCGGGCTGGGTGCCCTCTTCCCCGACCTCCGGCGTACCGATGATGCGCTCCGCCTCTGCCACGTGAGTCCCTCGAACTAGCTCGAACCAGGTTGTTGGACGGCACCGCGCCGACCGACCCGCCAGGTCCATGGACCCTGACGAGACACGAGAGTACGTCAGGGCACCCTTCGGCCGCCGCCCCGGCCGGACCTCGACCGGAGCCCGCCGGGCCGGCCCGGGGCCCTCAGGTGCCCGCCAGGCACCGTCCCGGCCCCCGCTCAGCTCCTGCCGGGCCCCCGCTCAGTGCCGCCGCTCCTGCTTCTGCTTGCAGTCCACGCACAGCGTGGCCCGCGGGAAGGCCTGCATCCGCGCCTTGCCGATGGGCTGTCCGCAGTTCTCGCAGAGGCCGTACGTGCCCGCCTCCAGCCGTTCCAGCGCGCGCTCGGTCTGCTCCAGCATCGAATTGGCGTTCGCCGCGAGGGCGAGCTCGGACTCCCGGGTGATGTTCTTGGTCCCGGTATCGGCCTGGTCGTCTCCCGCGCCGTCGCCGGAGTCCCTCATCAGCCCGGAGATCGCCTCGTCGGAGGCCTGGAGCTCGGCGCGCAGCCGCAGCACCTCGCTCTCCAGCTCGGCCCGCGCCTCGGCGACCTCCTCGGGGGTCCAGGGGTCCTCGCCGGGCCGTACGGCGAGCTCGCCGGGCGCCAGGCCCGCCGTGGCCCGCGCCTTGGGCAGCCCGCTGGTAGCGGCCGTGGCCGTCTTCCTGGCCGTGCCGGTGCTCTTCTTGGCAACCACTTTCCGGGCTCCCGTCTCGTGCGCGGCCTGCGCCGCCCCCTCGGCCCCGGCCGTCTTGGCCGTGGCCTTCTTCGCGGCCGTCTTCTTCACGGCGGCCGCCTTCCCGTCAGGTGCCTTTCCGGCGGCCGTCTTCTTCCCGCCGGCGGCCTTCGTGACGGCCGCCGGCGGCCTGGTGCCGGCCGCCGCCTTCTTCGCGGTGCCCGCCTTCTTCCCGACGTCGGTCCCGTCCACCGGTCCGGCCCCCGGTTCCTGGGCCGCCACCTCCGTCACCGGCTCCTGCGCCGGCTTCTCCGCAGCCTTTCCGACAGCCTTCTTGGCAGTACTCCCGGCGGTCTTCTTCGCCACCATGGCCGCGGCCCCTTCACATACTGTGATCATTGCTCGCGAATCGTGCCGGAACGATAAATCGACTCCGGCCCCGCGGCAACGGGGCACGCGTCCATCGAGGTCAACCTGCATCCGTTGTGCCCAGCAGGGAGCCCGGTAATCCGCCCCACCCGCCCCACCGCACCCCGGAACGGCCCGTCGGGCCATTCGTGTCATTCCAGGCCCGGGTCCGGGCCCGGTCCGGGCCCCGGTCCACGCCCCGCCCGCACCCCGCGCCGCGCCCCGTAAACCGGTCTGCCGACCAGCCCCCCGGCCCGTACACTGGGCCCAGCGAGAAGCATGGATGGGGACGAGTAGCGTCGGACGCAGCCAGGAGCGACCCGGGGACGGTGAGAGCCCGGGGGCGAGCGCGATGCGAAGGATCACCCCGGAGCCGCCGGAAGAAAGCCCACCGGGATTCCCGTAGGGCGAGTAGAACCGGCTTCGCACCCCAATGAGGGGGCCGTCGGACCACAGGTCCGGAGGCCAAGGAGGGTGGTACCGCGGGAGCAGTCCCTGATCTTCAGGGCATGGCTCTCGTCCCTCCGGACGGAAGTGACACCCCGCCGGAGGAAGAGTTCAGCCTCATGACCACACCGCCGCAGTACCGCCCGGTACCCGCCCAGGTCGACCTGCCTGCCCTTGAGCACGCGGTCCTCGATTTCTGGCGCGAGAGCAAGACCTTCGCCAAGACCCTGGAGCAGTCCGAGGGACGCCCCGAGTGGGTCTTCTACGAGGGCCCGCCCACCGCGAACGGCATGCCCGGCGCGCACCACATCGAGGCCCGCGTCTTCAAGGACGTCTTCCCCCGCTTCCGCACCATGCGCGGCTACCACGTGGCCCGCAAGGCCGGCTGGGACTGCCACGGCCTGCCCGTCGAGCTCGCCGTCGAGAAGGAACTGGGCTTCAACGGCAAGAAGGACATCGAGGCGTACGGCATCGCCGAGTTCAACGCCAAGTGCCGCGAGTCGGTGACCCGCCACACCGACGCGTTCACCGAGCTCACGAACCGGATGGGCTACTGGGTCGACCTGGACGACGCCTACCGCACCATGGACCCCGAGTACGTCGAGTCGGTGTGGTGGTCGCTGAAGGAGATCTTCAACAAGGGCCTGCTCACCCAGGACCACCGCGTCGCCCCCTGGTGCCCCCGCTGCGGCACCGGCCTCTCGGACCACGAGCTGGCCCAGGGCTACGAGACGGTCGTCGACCCCTCGGTCTACGTCCGCTTCCCGCTGACCTCCGGCCCCCTCGCGGGCGAGGCGGCGCTCCTGGTCTGGACGACCACGCCCTGGACCCTGGTCTCCAACACCGCCGTGGCCGCGCACCCGGACGTCACGTACGTCGTCGCCACCAACGGCACCGAGAAGGTGGTCGTCGCCCAGCCGCTGGTGGAGAAGTCCCTCGGCGAGGGCTGGGAGGCCACCGGCGCGTCCTTCACGGGCAAGGAGATGGAGCGCTGGACGTACCAGCGCCCCTTCGACCTCGTCGAGTTCCCGGCCGAGGCCCACTACGTCGTGAACGCCGAGTACGTCACGACCGAGGACGGCACGGGTCTGGTCCACCAGTCCCCCGCCTTCGGCGCCGACGACCTCGCGGTGTGCCGTGCGTACGGCCTGCCCGTCGTGAACCCGGTGCGCCCCGACGGCACCTTCGAGGAGGACGTCCCGCTGGTCGGCGGGGTCTTCTTCAAGAAGGCCGACGAGAAGCTGACCGCCGACCTCGACGCGCGCGGCCTGCTCTTCAAGCACATCGCCTACGAGCACAGCTACCCGCACTGCTGGCGCTGCCACACCGCCCTGCTCTACTACGCGCAGCCGTCCTGGTACGTCCGCACCACCGCCGTCAAGGACGCGATGCTGCGGGAGAACGAGAAGACCAACTGGTTCCCGGACTCCGTCAAGCAGGGCCGCTTCGGCGACTGGCTCAACAACAACATCGACTGGGCGCTGTCCCGCAACCGCTACTGGGGCACCCCGCTGCCCATCTGGCGCTGCGAGGAGAACCACCTCACCTGCGTCGGCTCGCTCAAGGAGCTCGGCGAGCTGACGGGTACGGACCAGTCGGGCCTCGACCCGCACCGCCCCTACATCGACGAGGTCACCTTCCCCTGCACGGCCGAGGGCTGCACCCTCACCTCGGTGCGCGTGCCGGAGGTCATCGACGCCTGGTACGACTCGGGTTCGATGCCGTTCGCGCAGTGGGGCTACCCGCACAAGAACAAGGAGATCTTCGAGAAGCGCTACCCGGCGCAGTTCATCTCGGAGGCCATCGACCAGACCCGCGGGTGGTTCTACACCCTGATGGCGGTCGGCACCCTCGTCTTCGACAAGTCCTCCTACGAGAACGTGGTCTGCCTGGGCCACATCCTCGCCGAGGACGGCCGCAAGATGTCCAAGCACCTGGGCAACACCCTCGAACCGATCCAGCTGATGGACCAGCACGGGGCCGACGCCGTCCGCTGGTTCATGGCGGCCGGCGGCTCCCCGTGGGCGGCGCGCCGCGTCGGCCACGGCACGATCCAGGAGGTCGTGCGCAAGACGCTCCTCACGTACTGGAACACGGTCGCCTTCCAGGCCCTGTACGCCCGCACCTCGAACTGGGCACCGTCGGCCTCCGACCCGGCGCCGGCGGACCGCACGGTCCTGGACCGCTGGCTGCTCTCGGAGCTGCACGCCCTGACGACCGAGGTCACGGAGGCGATGGAGTCCTACGACACCCAGCGCGCCGGCAAGCTCCTCTCCTCCTTCGTGGACGACCTCTCCAACTGGTACGTCCGCCGCTCCCGCCGCCGCTTCTGGCAGGGCGACGCGGCCGCGCTGCGCACGCTGCACGAGGTCGTGGAGACGGTCACCCGCCTCCTCGCCCCCCTCACCCCCTTCATCACGGAGCGGGTGTGGCAGGACATGGTCGTCCCGGTCACCCCGGACGCCCCGGAGTCGGTGCACCTGACCACGTGGCCGGTCCCGGACGCCTCGGCGATCGACCCGGAGCTGTCCCGGCAGATGCAGCTGGTACGCCGCCTCGTGGAGCTGGGCCGCGCGACGCGGGCCGAGTCGGGCGTGAAGACCCGCCAGCCGCTGTCCCGCGCGCTGGTCGCCGTATCGGGCTTCGAGACCCTCTCCCCCGAGCTGCACTCCCAGATCACGGAGGAGCTGAACGTCTCCTCGCTGGCCTCCCTCTCGGAGGTCGGCGGCTCCCTGGTCGACACCACGGCCAAGGCGAACTTCCGTGCGCTCGGCAAGCGCTTCGGCAAGGGCGTGCAGGACGTGGCGAAGGCGGTGGCCGCGGCCGACGCGGCGGCGCTGTCCCTGGCCCTGCGCTCCGGCTCCGCCGAGATCGAGGTGGACGGCTCGCCCGTCACCCTCACCCCGGAGGAGGTCATCATCACGGAGACCCCGCGCGAGGGCTGGTCGGTGGCGTCCGACTCCGGTGCGACGGTGGCCCTGGACCTGGAGATCACCCCGGAGCTGCGGCTCGCGGGCCTGGCCCGTGACGCGATCCGGCTGATCCAGGAGGCCCGGAAGAACTCCGGCCTCGACGTGGCCGACCGGATCGCCCTGCGCTGGTCCACCTCGGACCCGGAGCTCGTGACGGCCCTGACGGACCACGCGTCCCTCATCGCGGACGAGGTCCTGGCGACGGACTACGCGTCCGGCGAAGCGGACGCCACGTACGGCGACCCCTTCACGGACGAGCCCCTCGGCCTGACCTTCCGCCTCCGCAAGGCGTAGCCCTTCGGCCCCGTGGCCCGGCCCCCTGACCAAGGGGTCCGGGCCACAGCTGTTTCCCGTCCCCTACCCGCCCTTCCACCGCTGCGCGGCATCGTCCAGCCTCGCCGGCGTGTGAGGCGCGGGGTCTGGGGCGGAGCCCAGGAGGGTCCGGGCGCAGCCCGGGGAACGGTGGAAGGGCGGGCAGGGGACGGCCCCCGCAGGGCGCGACCGCCCGGCTCGCGGGGGCCCCGTACCGCCCGGGTACGGAAAACGGGCCGGGCCCGGTGCCCCCGAGGGGGCACCGGGCCCGGCCCGAACCGTCTGCCGACGGCTACCGCTTAGTTGTCGTCCTCGTCGATCAGGAAGCCCCGCATGGGAGACGGCGCCTGCTGCATCGGCTGCGGACCGGCCGGCCGCACCGGAGCCATCGGCTGCGTCATCGCCGGGGACATCTGCTGCTGGCCGCCACCGTAGGAGGGGGCCATCGGGGACGGACCGCCCATCGGCGACGGGCCACCCATCGACGGACCACCCATGGAGTGCATCGCACCGGCCGGAGCCATCGACGGGGTCGGCGACGGCGGCAGCGCGGGACCGGCGGGGTTCCGCGGCGGAGCCAGCGAGTCGTCGGCCTGCGTCTCCAGCTGGCGCAGCTGCGATTCCAGGTAGGACTTCAGACGGGTGCGGTACTCGCGCTCGAAGCCCCGCAGGTCCTCGACCTTGCGCTCCAGCGTGGCGCGGGCGGACTCCAGGGAGCCCATCGCGACGCGGTGCTTCTCCTGCGCGTCCCGCTCCAGCGCGTCGGCCTTGGCGCGGGCGTCCCGCTCCAGGCCCTCGGCACGCGACCGGGCCTCGCCGACGATCTTGTTGGCCTCGGAGCGGGCCTCCGCGATCGCCTGGTCGGCGGTCTGCTGCGCGAGCGACAGGACGCGGGCGGCGCTGTCGCCACCGGGGCCCTGCTGCGGAAGCTGCTGCGGCTGCTGCTGGTGCATCTGCTGACCCATGGGCTGCATCTGCTGACCCATGGGCTGCATCTGCTGACCCATCGGCTGGCCCATCTGCTGGCCGAGCGGGTTCTGGCCACCCATGGACTGCTGCTGCATGGGGTTGCCCATCGGGCCGGGACCCTGCTGGCCCATGCCCTGCTGCATGCCCTGCTGACCCATCTGCTGCTGCCCACCCATGGTGTGCTGCTGCATGGGGCCGCCCATCGGGCCGGGACCCTGCTGACCGTGCCCGCCGGGGCCGGCCGGAAGCTGGGGCTGGCCACCCGGAAGCTGCGGCGGACCCATCTGGGGCTGCTGCTGCGGGGGGCCGGATATGGCCGCGGGCACGGGGGCGCCGGGGCCACGCTGGTCCTGGGGCTCGGGCTTGCGCATGCCCTGCTGCTGGTTCTGCGCGGCGGCACGCGTGGCGGCCGCCAGCTTGGCGCGCAGGTCCTCGTTCTCGCGCAGCAGGCGCGTCAGCTCGGACTCGACCTCGTCGAGGAAGGCGTCGACCTCGTCCTCGTCATAGCCCTCTCGCAGGCGGACGGTCGTGAACTGCTTGTTCCGCACGTCCTCGGGAGTCAGCGGCATGTCTTCTTCACCTCTACGTAGTCGTCGGCAGTCGGCAGGACCGTATCGGGACTGTCCCCGCGCCTGCGGGGGAGCTCATCGTTCACACGCTTCTCGCAGCGGTGCTCACGAAACTGATGAGGATGTAAACGATGATCATCAGAACGAAGAAGGACAGGTCGAGTGCCACGCCCCCGAGACGCAACGGCGGGATGAGCCGCCGAAGGAGCTTGAGCGGTGGATCGGTGACAGTGTAGGTGGCCTCCAGAACGACCACCATCGCCTTGCCGGGTGTCCATGAACGTGCGAACTGGAACACGTAGTCCATGACCAGTCGGAAGATCAGCACGATGAGGAAGCACATCAGCGCGATGTAAACCACTTGCAGTGCTACGCCCATCCCGCGCTTCCCTCTCCCCTGCTTCCGCCCTGTACCCGGTCCCGTATCTGACGGATCGGTCTAGCTTTGGTTGAAGAACCCGCCCTCCGCGATGCGGGCCTTGTCCTCCGCCGTGACATCGACGTTAGCAGGAGACAGCAGGAACACCTTCTGTGTCACGCGTTCAATGCTGCCGTGCAGCCCGAAGACGAGACCTGCGGCGAAGTCGACCAGACGCTTCGCGTCCGTGTCGTCCATCTCCGTGAGATTCATGATCACCGGAGTGCCCTCACGGAAGTGTTCCCCGATGGTACGGGCCTCGTTGTAGGTCCGGGGGTGCAGCGTCGTGATGCGGTACGGCTCCCGCTCGGAGACGACCTTCGGCATGATCACGGGGGCGTTCTTCTCCAGATTCGAGCGTTCGGGTGTGATGGACGCCACGGGGGCGATTCGCGCAGGACGTCCGCTTTCAACCGGCATTGGGATGGGTTCCCTTGGTGCCGGGGGCTGGGCGACTCGTACCGGTTCGTCCGATACGGGCGTTTGATGCGAAACTGGCTGCTGTCGCCGGTCCCGCTCGCGCGACCGCTCCGGCTCCGGCTCGGGTTCGAACTCGTCGTCGGGGTCGTACCCCGGGTTGTCGTACCGGTCGTCCTCCACGAGGCCGAGGTAGACCGCCATCTTGCGCATCGCGCCGGCCATTCTCTGAGTCCTCCGCTCTGTGGTGGATCGCCCTGTCGCAGGTGTATCGCCGTGTCACGAATGTCACCAACTGCCCGCGATCCACGTGGCCTGTCCGCTCATCGGCGGAAATGACCATATTTTCTGCTGTGGTCCGACTTT
Source organism: Streptomyces sp. NPDC006450 (assembly GCF_040612195.1). Lineage (NCBI taxonomy): Bacteria > Bacillati > Actinomycetota > Actinomycetes > Kitasatosporales > Streptomycetaceae > Streptomyces > Streptomyces sp. NPDC006450. Next base: position 22,208 of record NZ_JBEXPT010000068.1, read on the forward strand.
CTTCGCGACGTTACCCGAGCCGGGGTCTCGCGCCGAGTACCGCAGTGCCGACGCGTACATGTGTCGCACCGGCCGCAACGGCCTGTTCCAGGTCTGCGCTCATCCCGGCCGACACCATCGTGGCAGCCGGATGGTCCGCGCGCAGGCGGGATGACAATTCCACCAGCCGCTCGAAGGCCGCTTGTTCGCGTCCCGCGTAGCGCCCGGCCAGCGGAGCGACCGTCATGAGGCCGTCGATGCGCAGTCCGGGGGACGCCGCCACGAGGTCCGCCAACTCGGCGAGCTGCTCGGGCGCCGCGCCGCCGCGGGCCCCCCGTTCGCCCGACTCGGCGTCGAGGGCGATCTGCACCAGGCAGCCCAGTTCCCGTCCGGCACCTTGCGCGGCCGCCGAGAGGGCCGTGACGAGCTTGGGGCGGTCGACGGACTGCACGAGGTGCGCGTATCCCGCCACGGAACGGACTTTGTTCGTCTGCAACTGGCCGACGAAGTGCCAGGTGAGCGGCAGATCCGCACAGGCCTCGGCCTTCGGGGCCGCATCCTGGTCCCGGTTTTCCGCCACGTGACGGACACCCAGGTCCGCCAGCAGTCGTACGTCGCTCGCCGGGTAGGTCTTGGTGACCACGATGAGGGTCACCTCTTCCCGCTTGCGCCCGGCGGCCGCGCAGGCGGCCCCGATCCGCTCCTCCACCCGCGCGAGGTTCTCGGCAAGCTCGGCCTTACGATCCGTCATTCTTCAGTCCAACCAGACATATCCGGCAAGCCGCCCGGTCGTCCGGTCGCGGCGGTACGAGAAGTGGTCCCGCGACTCCAGTGTGCAGACCGGGGATCGGCCGAGGTCGGCCACCCCCGCCTCTGCGAGCTGCGCGTGCACTCCGGCGACCACGTCGACGGCCGGTGTCCCCCAGCTCGTCTCGGCGAACGCGGCCGGCACCACCTCGGCGACCGCCGCCCGCATCTCCGCGGGCACCTCGTAGCAGCGCCCGCACACCGCCGGTCCGGTACGGGCCACCATGCGCGCGGGGTCGGCTCCGAGCGAGACCATCGCCTCGACTGCGGCGCCCACGACCCCGGCGACCAGTCCGGGCCGCCCGGCGTGGGCGGCTCCCGCGATGCCCGCGACGGGATCGGCGAGCAGGACGGGCGTGCAGTCGGCGGTGAGGACCGCGAGGGGGAGTCCCCGACGGGCGGTCACCACCGCGTCCACCGCCGGACTGCGCTTGATCCCGTCGGCCTGGTCCGGGCCCCACGGGCCGTCGACCACCGCCACGTCCCGGCCGTGCACCTGGTTCATCCAGACCACCCGGTCCGGCGCGATGCCCAGCGCCTTCGCCGCGGCGGCCCGGTTCGCGCGAACGGCGGCCGGGTCGTCTCCGACCGCGCCGCCGAGATTGAGCTCCTCGTACGGAACGGCGCTCACCCCGCCCCACCGGTCGGTGAAGGCGAAGTGGGCGCCGCTCTCGCTGTACTGCTCCAGGGTCACTTCAAGAAGTCCGGGACGTCCAGTTCCTCGGCCGGGCTGTCCTGGTACGGCCGGGCCGTCGGGACCTGCGGGGCCGGAGCCTCGGCGACCGGGACCGGCTCGCTGCGGACCGGCTCCTCGCGCGGGGTGACCGAGCCGAGTCCGCCGAAGGCCGGGCGGGCCGGCTCGGCGGCACGGACCGGAGCCGGGGCCGGCTCCTCGCGCTTGGTGGAAGCCGCGCCGATGACGTTGTCGCGGCGGGCCGGGGGCTGCCCGCCGTCGAACCCGGCAGCGATGACGGTGACCCGTACCTCGTCGCCGAGCGCGTCGTCGATGACGGCTCCGAAGATGATGTTCGCCTCGGGGTGCGCGGCCTCGCTCACCAGCTGCGCGGCCTCGTTGATCTCGAAGAGACCGAGGTCCGAGCCACCGGAGATGGAGAGGAGGACGCCGCGCGCTCCGTCGATGGACGCCTCCAGCAGCGGCGAGGAGATCGCCATCTCGGCCGCGGCCACCGCGCGGTCGTCGCCGCGGGCCGAGCCGATGCCCATCAGGGCCGAGCCCGCCTCGGACATCACGGACTTGACGTCCGCGAAGTCGAGGTTGATCAGACCCGGGGTGGTGATGAGGTCGGTGATGCCCTGGACGCCGGACAGCAGGACCTGGTCGGCCGACTTGAAGGCGTCGAGCACGCTGACCTGGCGGTCCGAGATGGACAGCAGGCGGTCGTTGGGGATGACGATGAGGGTGTCGACCTGCTCGCGGAGCTGGGCGATGCCGTCCTCGGCCTGGTTCGCGCGACGCCGGCCCTCGAAGGTGAACGGCCGGGTGACCACACCGATCGTCAGGGCGCCCAGCGAACGCGCGATGTTGGCGACGACGGGTGCGCCGCCCGTTCCGGTGCCGCCGCCTTCACCGGCGGTGACGAAGACCATGTCGGCCCCCTTGAGGACCTCCTCGATCTCCTCGCGGTGGTCCTCTGCCGCCTTGCGGCCGACATCCGGGTTGGCGCCGGCGCCAAGACCCCGGGTCAGTTCCCGGCCGACGTCGAGCTTGACGTCGGCGTCGCTCATCAACAGCGCCTGGGCGTCTGTGTTGATGGCGATGAACTCGACGCCCTTGAGACCGACCTCGATCATTCGGTTGATGGCATTGACACCACCGCCGCCGACACCGATGACCTTGATGACTGCGAGGTAGTTCTGCGGTGCTGCCACGTCGAAGGCCTCTCGCCTCGAGTTACGTGTCGTTCGCCTCGCGGGCCTGCGGTGCGACGACTGATGCCGAAATTGGGACGGTCCGTACACGCCGACCCGAACCCTAACCCTGAAGTTTAGGGTTATGAGTGTGTCTGTTCCTTGGACTCTTCCGAACAGGACACTAAGTCGACAAGTAGCGCGTGTTCAACGAACACGCCGAACCTCCCGTTTTTCTTTTCACCCTATGTGATCACCCGTATCGGTGGCCAACCAGGGTGCGACGCTGTTCGACCGGACGTCAACTACCGGACACCGCCGGGGCGGTGGGGACGCTCACGTCGAATCGGTCAGCCTCGGGCGAGGCCTTCAGGAGCGCCGTCAGTGCGCGGACCTTCGCCGCGCCCTGTTCGCTGCTCCCCCAGACCACCGTCCGGCCGCCGGTCAGCTCCAGGAGCACCGAGTCGTAGGACCGGACCTTGACCTGCGCGGTCTCCTTGCGGATGGCTTCCGGGAGGTCGCCGGCGATGCCGACGGCCTCGTGCAGCAGCCGTTCCTCGTCGAATCGGCGGCCGCTCGGAGACTGCCGGGAGCTCAGTTCGAGGAGCGGAACGCCTGTCGGCGCTTGTCCGACCGTGTCGAATCGCACACCGGAAGCGTCCACTTCCACGAACTGCGCGTCCTTCCGGATGAGCAGAACGGGCTTGCGTTCCGTCACCTTCAACCCGATTCCGTGCGGCCAGGCCCGCACCACATCGACCGAATCGATACGGGGCAGGCGACCGCGGACCCGGGCTTCGATCTCGTCGGTGTCCACGGACACCAGGGGTGCTCCGAGGGGAACGGCCGCCGCCGCCAGCACCTGCTCCCGGGTCAGGACCTCGGTGCCGGCGGCGGTGACCTTCTCGATCCGGAGCCAGGAGGACCCGTAGAGGATCCAGGTGCAGCCGGCGGCCAGGAGCAGCGCGAGGACCACGCCGGCGACCACGAGGGGTCCCCGGCGCAGTCCTCCCGGGAGCTGCCCGCCGGGGCGCGGCCCCCGGGGTCCCCCGGGGGCGGACCCCTTGGGCGGCTTCGGCGACTTGGGAGGCTTCGGGGCCCCCGGCCGCCCGAGCGGGCCGGAGCCCTCCCCGGCGGCTCCCGGACCGCCACGCTGCGCGGTGCTCGCTCCGGCCACTCCTGTGCCTCCTGCGTCGGTGCTTCCCGCGTCAGCGGGCTCTGTTGGCTGCGATCGCCTCGTACACCATGCCGACGAGCAGCTCGTCGGCGTCCCGGCGGCCGAACTCGGCGGCGGCGCGGGACATCTCGTACAGGCGGTGCGGGTCGGCGAGGACCGGGAGGACCTGGCTGAGCACCCACTGGGGCGTCAGTTCCGCGTCGTCCACGAGCAGGCCGCCGCCGGCCTTGACCACCGGCTGGGCGTTGAGCCGCTGTTCGCCGTTGCCGATCGGCAGCGGTACGTAGGCGGCGGGCAGCCCGACGGCGGACAGTTCGGCGACGGTCATCGCGCCCGCGCGGCAGAGCATCATGTCGGCGGCGGCGTACGCGAGATCCATCCGGTCCACGTACGGTACCGGCACATAGGGCGGCATCCCGGGCATGTTGTCGACACGCGGCAGTTCGTTCTTCGGGCCGACCGCGTGCAGGATCTGGACCCCGGAGCGCTGGAGGGTCGGTGCGACCTGCTCGATCACCTCGTTGAGGCGGCGGGCGCCCTGCGAGCCGCCGGAGACCAGCAGCGTCGGCAGGTTGGGGTCCAGGCCGAAGGCGGCGCGCGCCTCCGGGCGGACCAGCGCCCGGTCGAGGGTGGAGATGGAGCGGCGCAGCGGGATGCCCACGTAGCGGGCTCCGCGCAGCTTGCTGTCGGGGGTGGAGACCGCGACGGCGTGCGCGTACCGGGAGCCGATCTTGTTGGCCAGTCCGGGCCGCGCATTGGCCTCGTGGACGATGATCGGCACTCCGAGGCGCTTGGCCGCGAGGTAGCCGGGCAGGGCCACGTAGCCGCCGAAGCCGACGACGCAGTCGGCCTTGGTGCGCAGGAGGATCTCCTCCGCGGCCTTGATGGTGCCGCGCAGCCGTCCTGGGACGGTGATCAGCTCGGGTGTGGGCCTGCGGGGCAACGGAACGGCCGGGATCAGTCCCAGCTCGTAGCCGCGCTCGGGCACCAGGCGGGTTTCGAGTCCGCGTTCCGTGCCGAGGGCGGTGATGCCCACGGAAGGGTCCTGCCTGCGCAGGGCGTCCGCGAGGGCGAGCGCCGGCTCGATGTGGCCGGCGGTCCCCCCACCGGCGAGTACGACATGCACGGAAAATCACCGCTCTCCGGACGGACGCTTCTTGACGCGCCGTCCCATCGACTTCCATCTCTGCCCGGTCCGCGGCCGGCCGTTCTTGGGCCTCCGCATCGCGAGCGCCGCCCGTGCCGCCGGCTCCTCACGCGCGAAGGCGATGAGCAGTCCGACCGCGAACATGGTCGGCAGCAAGGCTGACCCACCGTAGGAGAACAGCGGGAGCGGGACCCCGGCGATCGGCAGCAGACCGAGCACCGCACCGATGTTGATCACGGCTTGCGCCGTGATCCAGGTGGTCACGCCTCCCGCGGCAAACCGTACGAAGGGGTCCTCCGTGCGTCCGGCCACGCGGATACCCGCATAGCCTAGGGCCGCGAACAGGGCGAGCACCGACAGCGTCCCCGCCAGACCCAGTTCCTCGCCGGTGATGGCGAAGATGAAGTCGGTGTGGGCCTCTGGCAGTTGCCCCCATTTTTCCACACTGGCACCCAGCCCGGAACCGAACCATCCGCCCGATGCGAGGGCGTAGATTCCGTGGACGGCCTGCCAGCACAGCCCGTTCTCGGGCAGTTCGCTCACGCCGATGCACTGGAGCCGGTCCATGCGGTGGGGGCTGGTCTTGATGAGCAGGGCGACGAGCACGCCGACGAAGGCCAGGACCCCGGCGAACATCCGGGTCGGCGCCCCGGCCAGCCACAACAGGCCGAACAGGATGGCTCCGAGGATCATCGCGGTGCCCATGTCCCCGCCCAGCATGATGAGCCCGAGCAGCAGGAAGGTGACCGGGACCAGAGGAACCAGGAGGTGTTTCCACTGGCTCAGCAGGTCCTTCTCGCCCTTGCGCGCCAGCAGGTCGGCGCCCCAGAGGATGAGGGCCAGTTTGCCGAACTCACTGGGCTGGAGCATGAACGGACCGCCGAGGGAGATCCAGTTCTGGTTGCCGTTGATCGACACCCCTATCCCGGGCACCTGGACCAGAACCATCAGGAAGAGCGTGCCGGTGAGCACCGGATAGGACAGCGCCCGGTGGAGTTTGACGGGCATCCGGGAGGCGAGGAGCAGCAGTCCGGTGCCGATCGCGGCCGCCAGGAACTGCTTCTTGAAGAAGTACGCGTCGCCCAGGCCGAGCTGCAGCGCCTTGATCATGGAGGCCGAGTAGACCATCACCAGGCCGAGCACGGTGATGAGCAGCGAACTGCCGAAGATCAGGTAATACGCCGTGAGGGGTCGGTCCCAGGCCCGGCGCAACTGCCGTTGCGTGCGCCGCAGCCGGATCAGGGGTCCGCCGCTGGCGGGCCGCCCGGAACGCGCCGCGGGCCTCCCCCGGCCCGGCAGCCGGCCGGCCCTGGGCGCGCCGGTTCTGGCTCCCTTGGCGCCCTTGGCCTCCTTGGCGGTCCTGTCGGCGGACGGCCGCCGCCCCGGCAGCACTTGCTTGGCCGGCATCTGTGATCTTCCCCTCCAACTCGTACGAGGCGAGCAGCCGGTCGGCCGGAGGGAACCTGCCCCGGATCGAGCCGGGCCCTAGGGGTCGGTCCTAGGCCCGCTCGGCGGCCAGTTCACGCACCGCGTCGGCGAACGCGTCCCCACGCTTGCTGTAGTTCGCGAACATGTCCATCGAGGCACAGGCAGGTGCCAGCAGAACCGTGTCGCCGGGTTCCGCGAGCCGGGCCGCCTCCCGGACCGCCGCGAGCATCGCCCCAGTGTCGGTCCGTGCGAGGTCCACGACCGGGACCTCCGGGGCGTGTCGCGCCAGTGCCTCGGCGATCAGGGCCCGGTCGGCGCCGATCAGCACGACGCCCCGCAGCCGCTTCGCGGCCTTCTGGACGAGCTCGTCGAAGGTCGCGCCCTTGGCGAGGCCCCCGGCGATCCAGACGACCGGCTCGAAGGCCGCCAGGGAGGCTTCCGCGGCGTGGGTGTTGGTGGCCTTGGAGTCGTCGACATAAGCGACCCCGCCCACCTCGTCCACGTGGCTGACCCGGTGGGCGTCCGGCCGGAAGTCGCGCAGTCCGTCGCGGACGGCGCGCGGCTCCACGCCGAAGGCGCGGGCCAGGGCCGCCGCGGCGAGGGCGTTGGCGATGTTGTGCGGGGCCGGCGGGTTGACGTCCGCGACCTCGGCGAGTTCCTGGGCGTTCTTCTGCCGGTTCTCCACGAAGGCCCGGTCGACGAGGATGCCGTCGACGACGCCGAACATGGACGGGCCGGGGGCGCCGAGGGTGAAGCCGATGGCCCGGCAGCCCTCTTCCACGTCCGCTTCGACGACCAGGTCCTCGGTGGCCTTGTCGGCCGCGTTGTACACGCAGGCCACCGTGTTGCCCTCGTAGATCCGGCCCTTGTCGGCGGCGTACGCCTCCATCGAGCCGTGCCAGTCGAGGTGGTCCGGGGCCAGGTTCAGGACGGCCGCGGAGTGGGGGCGCACCGAGGGCGCCCAGTGCAGCTGGTAGCTGGAGAGCTCGACCGCGAGTACGTCGTACCGCTCCTCGCCGAGCACCACGTCGATGATCGGCGTGCCGATGTTGCCGACGGCCGCCGTCCGGAGCCCGGCCGCCTTCAGGATCGAGGCGAGCATCTGGGTGGTGGTGGTCTTGCCGTTGGTCCCGGTGATCGCCAGCCAGGGGGCGGCGTCCGGACCGCGCAGCAGCCAGGCGATCTCGACGTCGCCCACGACGTCCACGCCCGCCGCGGCCGCGGCCGTGAACAGCGGGCTGTCGGGCTTCCAGCCCGGCGAGGTGACCACCAGGTCCGTCCCCTCGGGCAGAACCTCGCCCGCCCGGGCGCCGCCGTCCAGGGTGCCGAGGCGGACCTCGATGCCCAGCTCCGCGAGCTCGGCGGCCCGCGCGCGGTGCGCATCTGCGTCGCCGTTGTCGACGACGGTCACGCGCGCACCCAGCCCGGCCAGGGCGCGGGCGGCGCTGATGCCGCTCACGCCGAGGCCGGCGACGGTGATGTTCTTGCCGTGCCAGGCGGTCACTTGTCGGCTGCCCATCCCGCGTAGAAGACTCCGAGGCCCACGATCACGCACATGCCCTGGATGATCCAGAACCGGACGACGACCAGGACTTCGGACCATCCCTTGAGTTCGAAGTGGTGCTGCAGCGGTGCCATCCGGAAGACGCGCTTGCCGGTCAGCTTGAAGGAGCCGACCTGGATGACGACCGACATGGTGATGAGGACGAAGAGGCCGCCGAGGAGCGCGATCAGGAACTCCGTGCGGGAGCAGATCGCGAGGCCGGCGAGCGCGCCGCCGAGGGCCAGCGAACCGGTGTCGCCCATGAAGATCTTGGCGGGTGAGGTGTTCCACCACAGGAAGCCGAAGCAGGCGCCCATCAGGGCGGCGGCGACGACGGCGAGGTCCAGTGGGTCGCGCACCTCGAAACAGGCGCCCGGGTTGGTCAGGGTCTGCGCGTTGGCACAGGACTCCTGGTACTGCCAGACGCCGATGAAGGTGTAGGCACCGAAGACCATCACGGCGGCGCCGGTGGCCAGGCCGTCGAGACCGTCGGTGAGGTTCACGCCGTTGGACATCGCCAGGATCATGAACAGCGCCCAGACCACGAACAGCACCGGGCCGATCGACCAGCCGAAGTCCGTGACGAACGACAGCTTGGTGGAGGCCGGGGCGAGTCCGCGCGCGTCCTTGAACTGCAGCGCGAGCACCGCGAAGGCGATGCCGACGATCAGCTGGCCGGCCATCTTGGCCTTGGCCCGCAGACCGAGCGAACGCTGCTTGACGATCTTGATGTAGTCGTCGAGGAAGCCGACCACGCCCATGCCCGCCATCAGGAAGAGGACGAGGAGGCCCGAGAAGGTCGGCTGGCTTCCGGTGATCACCTTGGTGAGGGCGTACGCGATCAGCGTGGCCAGGATGAAGGAGATGCCGCCCATGGTGGGCGTGCCCTTCTTCCCGGCGTGACCGCGCGGCCCGTCGTCCCGGATGAACTGGCCGTAGCCCTTGCGGGCCAGGCCCTTGATCAGCAGCGGGGTGCCGATGAGCGTGAGGAAGAGTCCGATGACTCCGGAGAACAGGATCTGCCTCATCGGCCGGCGACCTCACCGTCGAGCAGGGCCTGGGCCACTCGCTCCAGACCGGCTGACCTGGAAGCCTTCACCAGCACGACGTCTCCCGGGCGCAGTTCACTGCGCAACAGGTCGACCGCCGCCTGCGCGTCGGACACGAGCACCGACTCCTCACCCCACGAACCCTCGTTATATGCGCCCAGTTGCAGCCAGGAGGCTTCCCTGCCCCCGACCGCGACCAGCTTGCTCACGTTGAGCCGGACGACAAGTCGCCCGACCGCGTCGTGCTCGGCGAGAGCGTCGTCTCCGAGCTCGGCCATCGGGCCGAGCACCGCCCACGTGCGGCCCCCGTTCGCCTTGCCGGCACCGCCCATCGCGGCGAGTGCGCGCAGTGCGGCCCGCATGGACTCGGGGTTTGCGTTGTAGGCGTCGTTGACGATCGTCACGCCGTCCGCCCGCTCGGTGACCTCCATCCGCCACCGGGACAGGCTGCCCGCCCCGGAGAGCGCGGTGGCGATCTCCGGGGCGGACATGCCCAGCACGTGGGCGACGGCGGCCGCGGCGAGCGCGTTCGACACGTGGTGCTCACCGTACAGCCGCAAGGTCACGTCGCTGCACCCGGTCGGTGTTCGCAATGTGAAGGAAGCCTGTCCCCTGTCCGTCATCCGGACTTCGGTGGCCCTGATGTCGGCGTCCTCGGCCTCCCCGAACAGCACCGTACGGGCCTTCGTGCGCCCGGCCATGGCACGTACCAGCAGGTCATCGGCGTTGAGGACGGCGACGCCGCCCTCCGCCCCGGACGGCAGCGCCTCGACGAGCTCGCCCTTGGCCTGCGCGATCTGCTCGCGGCCGCCGAACTCGCCGATGTGCGCGGTGCCGACGTTGAGGACCACGCCGATGCGCGGGGGCGTCAGTCCGGCGAGGTAGGCGATGTGGCCGATGCCGCGGGCGCCCATCTCCAGGACCAGGTGCTGCGTGTCCTCGGTGACCCGCAGCGTCGTGATCGGCAGGCCGATCTCGTTGTTGAGGTTCCCGGGGGTCCACACGGTCGGCGCGTGGTGCTGCAGGACCTGGGCGATCAGGTCCTTGGTGGAGGTCTTGCCGGCGGAGCCGGTGAGGGCCACGACGTCGGTGCCCAGACGTTCGACGACGGCCCGGGCCAGCGCACCGAGGGCGGCCACCACGTCGGGGACGACGATGGCCGGGACGCCGACGGGCCGGAGCGCGAGGACGGCCACCGCTCCGGAGGCCAGGGCGCGTTCGGCGTAGTCGTGGCCGTCCACCCGCTCCCCGACGAAGGCGGCGAACAGGCTGCCGGCCTCGACCTCGCGGGAGTCGTAGACCACCGGACCGGTGACCATGACGGACGGATCCGGTATGTCGTGGGGCTGCCCGCCGGTGATGTCGGCGATCTCGGCGAGGGAAAGGGCGATCACTGGTGCACCTCGGCCTGTCGGGGACGCTGACGTGCTTGGGTCTCGATGGCCGCGCGCAGGACCGCACGGTCGTCGAAGGGGCGTACGACGCCGGCTGTGTCCTGGCCCTGCTCGTGGCCCTTGCCGGCCACCAGCACGGTGTCGCCCGGCTCGGCGCGCGCGACGGCGGCGGCGATGGCTGCCGCACGGTCGGCGTCGACGAGGACGGCGCCCCGCTCGGCGGGCGGTACGGACACGGCGCCGCGGAACATCGCGGCGAGGATCGCGAGGGGGTCCTCGGAGCGCGGGTTGTCGGAGGTCAGTACGGCGGTGTCGGCGAACCGGGCCGCCGCGGCGCCCATCGGGGCCCGCTTGGTGGTGTCGCGGTCGCCTCCGCAGCCGAGTACGACGTGCAGCTTGCCGGTGGTGACCTCGCGCAGGGCCCGCAGGACCGATTCGACGGCGTCCGTCTTGTGCGCGTAGTCCACGACGGCCAGGTACGGCTGTCCGGCGTCCACCCGCTCCAGCCTGCCGGGCACCCCGGGGACCGCGGCGACGCCGTCGGCGGCGGTCTGCGGGTCGAGGCCGGCGGTGGCGAGCGTGACGACGGCGGCGACGGTGTTGGCCACGTTGAACGGGCCGGGCAGCGGCGCCGTGGCCCGCACCCGCTCCCCCGCGGGACCCACCAGCGTCAGGGTCGAGTCCATGTGGCGCGAGACCACGTCCTCGGCCCGCCAGTCGGCGGCCGGGTCGCCCGCGGCGGAGAAGGTGACGACCGGGATCGGCGACTCCTTGGCGAGGCGGCGGCCGTACTCGTCGTCGATGTTGACCACGCCGAGGCGGGCGCGGCGCTCGGTGAAGAGCTGCGCCTTGGCCTGGAAGTAGTCCTCCATGTCGGAGTGGAACTCCATGTGCTCCGGGCTCAGGTTGTTGAAGACCGCCACGTCGAAGACGCAGCCGTCGACCCGGCCGAGCACCAGCGCGTGGCTGGAGACCTCCATGGCGACCGCCTCGACGCCGCGTTCGCGCATGACCGCGAAGAGCGCCTGGAGGTCGGTGGCCTCGGGGGTGGTGCGCTCGGACTTGATGCGCTCGTCGCCGACGCGCATCTCGACGGTGCCGATGAGCCCCGTCGTGCGTCCGCCGCCGCGCAGTCCGCCCTCGACGAGGTACGCCGTGGTGGTCTTGCCGGAGGTGCCGGTGATGCCGATCTGGAGCAGGGCCTCGCCCGGCCGTCCGTAGACCGCGGCGGCCAGTTCTCCCATCCGGCCGCGCGGATCGGCGACGGCGAGGACCGGGAGGCCGGTGGCCGCGGCGCGCTCGGCGCCGGCCGGATCGGTCAGCACGGCGGCGGCGCCGAGGGAGGCCGCCTGCGCGGCGAAGTCCGCGCCGTGCAGCTTGGCACCCGGCAGGGCCGCGTACAGGTCTCCGGGGCGCACGGCACGGGAATCGTGCGTGATGCCGGTGATCCGCGTCTGCGCGCCGGGGACTTCCACGGCCAGCAGCTCCGCCAGCTCGCCGAGGGGGGTCGGGCGCACGGACAGGGGGCGTGGCGCTCCCGGCGGCGCTGCCGGTGCGTCGTTCTGGGTGGTTCTGGGCTGATCAGCGTGGGGCACGGCGGTGAGCGTACCGGGCCCGGCGGGCCGCTCGCGAAGCGAGGGCCCGGCCTCGGGGGCGGTGGACGCGTGGTTCCCGGATTCGGGGGTGATCGTTGTCACTGATGGTGCCTCACGCTTTTCTGGGGCGGGCCGGCCGGGGCGGGGTCACTGACCCGGCTGCGGGTTCGGCTGGGAGCCGGGCCGCGCGCCGGGTTCGTAGGTGACCGGGAGTCCGGCGGGGGCGGTTCCGGTGGGAGCGACCTGGAGGGTCTTGAGGGCGAACTCCATGACCTTCTTGTAGATGGGCCCGCAGATCTGGCCACCGAAGTAGCTGCCCTTGGTGGGGTTCTGGATGGCGCAGTACACGGTGATGCGGGGGTTGTCCGCAGGTGCGAATCCTGCGAAGGAGGCGGTGTAGCCCTTGTAGCGGCCGGTGGCCGGATCCACCCGGTTGGAGGTGCCGGTCTTGCCGCCGACCCGGTAGCCGGGGATCCGGGCCTTGGTGCCGGTGCCCTCCTGGTCGTCGACCACCGACTCCAGCATTTCCGCGAGGGTCTTGGCGGTCTCCTTGCTGACCACCTGGTTCTTCGCGGGCGCCGGGGCCGGGGTGAAGCGGCCGTCGGGGCCCCTGGTGCCGCGGACCAGGGTCGGGGCGATGCGGACCCCGCCGTTGGCGATCGTCGAGTACACGGAGGCCGCCTGCATGGCGTTGAGGGACAGGCCCTGGCCGAAGGGGATCGTGTACTGCTGGGAAGTGGACCACTTCTCGGGCGGGGCGAGGATGCCACGCGACTCGCCGGGGTAGTTCAGGCCGGTGGGCCGGCCGATGCCGAACTTGTCCAGGTACGAGAACAGGACCTTGTTGGCCTCGGGCTGCGTCGGGCCGAGCTGGCCGGTGGCCAGGATGGTGCCGATGTTGGAGGACTTGGCCAGGACGCCGTTGAGGGTCAGGTACCAGGTCGGGTGGTCGATGTCGTCCTTGAAGAGCCGGTCGCCGCGGTGCAGCCGGTTGGGGACCTCGACGTGGGTGTCGGGCTCGGCCTTCTTCTCCTCCAGGACGGCCGCCATGGACATCACCTTGGCGGTGGAGCCGGGCTCGTACACGTCCTGGAGCGCCGCGTTGCCCATGGCGGCGGAGCTGGCCTTGGACAGGTCGTTGGGGTCGAAGCCGGGGGCGTTGGCCATGGCGAGGACCTCGCCGGTGCGGGTGTCCTGGACGATGACGTACCCGCGGTCGGCCTCCGACTTGGCGACCTGCTCGGTGATGGCGCTCTGCGCGGCCCACTGGATGTCGCGGTCGATGGTCAGCTCGATGTCCTCGCCGGGCACGGCGGGCTTCTCGCTGGACCCGGCGGTCGGCACGCGGCGGCCGCCCGACTGGGCGTACGTGAGCTCGCCGTCCTTTCCGGACAGCTTCTTGTCGAGGGAGGACTCCAGGCCGCCGCCGCCCTTGCCCTCGGCGTTGACGTAACCCAGTATCCCGGCGGCGAGATCGCCGTTCGGGTACACGCGCTTGCTGCTGTTCTCGTTGAACACGCCGGCCAGGACGTTGGCGCCGGGGCCGTTGTTCTTCTTGTCGGCGGACGCCTTCTCGGCGAAGACCTTCTTGAGGTCCTTGATCTGGTTCCAGACCTGGGGGGTCTGGCGGCGGGCGAGGACGACGTAGCGGGTGTTCTTCGTCTTCAGCCGCTGGGTGAGCTCCTTGGCGTCCTTGCCGAGGATCGGTGCGAGCAGGGCGGCGGCCTGTTCGGGGGCGTCGGGGGCCTTGCTCTCCTGCACGGTGAACATGTGCGGGTCGGCGGTGATGTCGTACGCGTCCACGCTGATGGCGAGCGCCACGCCCTTGCGGTCGGTGATCTCCCCGCGCTCGGCGGCCAGGGTGTAGCTGGCGAACCGGTTCTCGGAGGCCTTGGCGGAGTAGGCGGACGCGTCGACCGCCTGCACCTGCAGCAGCCGTACGACGAACGCCAGCATCACCAGCGTCAGCCCGACGCTGACCAGCCGCAGGCGGGGCTTGGGGGCGCCGAGCCGGATCGTGTGCGGCTTCCTCGCGGGGGCGGGGCGGCGGGTGGCGGGCCTGGACCCGCCCGGCCGGGCCGTGGCCCGCGCCCGATCGCCGGAGGGCCGGGGCCGCCCGGGGCCGG
>NZ_JBEXPT010000069.1:0-36170 GCF_040612195.1 Streptomyces sp. NPDC006450
GCCGACCGGACCCCGAAGTCCCGGGTCCGGTCGGCGCCCGTGCGCGTGGCCGGCGCACATACACGGGCTCCTGTCGATGCCCTGACTGCTGATCTCCAGGTCTCCTTCATTGCTTCCAGGACGCGCACAGGCGTTGTCACGAACTTCCGTGCCTCGGCGTCGGAGATCCCCTCCAGCGAGACCGGGCCGGCGGGGCCGGTCGCTTCCACCACGGCGATGCCCTGCGCGGAGGTGGCCACTTCCGTGTCCGTGCCGTACGGCGCGTCGCACAGGCTCTCCACGTACTCCGGCGCAGACGAGTCCCAGACGTACCAGCCGCCACCGCCGAGGAGCACTGTGGCGGCGACCGGCACGATCAGCAGCATCTTCTTCATGAGCCCCACAACCTTCGGTAGTTCGCCTTGTCGACCTCGGTCGGGACCTCGTGCGCTGACGCATACGGCCACATCACGGATTGCACGGCCGTCTTCCCGCCGTCGGACGTGTGGCAGAAGCCGAGGGCGTGCCCCAGTTCGTGGACGAGGACGTTGCGCCGTTGATCTTCGCGCCGGAGAACTGCCACGCCTTGACCGCGTGCGCCCACTCGGTCGTGTACTTCGTGCTCGACGTCCACCGGATCTCACCCTCGTCGACGGAGCTGTGGGCCTTGGTCTCGGTGGAGTCCTTCGGGTCCGCGCACGGCGCCGCTGGCCCTGCCCAGCGCCTCGCGCCCGGTGAGCCGCCGCATGTGCGTCCTACGGACCTCGCGGTCCCATATCGGCTTGAATGGGACTTACGTGATATTCCGTCACGGCATGTGGATACCGTTCTTTTGGCGAAGGGGGCTTCGTTGGAGGCCGATCAACGTTCCCGCACGGACAGGGTGGTCTTCGGGGTCACCGCGGGCCTGACGCTCGCCTTCGTCCTGTGGGGCGCAGTGGCGACGGACTCGCTGGAGAGAGTGTCGAGCAGCCTGCTGGAGGGGCTCATCCACAACGGCGGCTGGGCCTTCATGCTCGCCGCCAGCGCCTTCGTCGTCTTCGCCCTCTGGTTGGCGATCAGCCGCTACGGCCGGATCCGCCTCGGCCGCGAAGGCGAGCCGCCGGAGTTCCGTACCGTCTCCTGGGTCGCCATGATGTTCAGCGCCGGCATGGGCATCGGGCTCATGTTCTACGGCGTGAGCGAACCCCTGGCGCACTACGAGGAGCCACCGCCCGGCACTCACCCCGTCGACTCCGCCGAGCGGATGCAGACCTCGATGGCCACCACGCTTTTCCACTGGACGCTCCACCCGTGGGCGATCTACGCGGTCGTCGGCCTCGCCATCGCCTACAGCACGTTCCGTCGCAACCGCCGCCAGACGATCAGTGCGGTGTTCGAGCCACTGATCGGCCCCCGACACGCACACGGCGCCATCGGCCGTGCCATCGACATCGTGGCAATCTTCGCCACCCTCTTCGGCTCAGCGGCCTCGCTGGGCCTCGGGGCCCTCCAGATCGGCAGCGGTTTCCGTGAGCTGGGCTGGATGGAGTCGGTCAGCACCGCGCTCCTCATCGCCGTCATCGCCGTCCTGACCCTCGCCTTCGTCGCCTCCGCGGTCTCCGGCGTGGAACGCGGCATCCAGTGGCTGTCGAACATCAACATGGTGCTCGCCCTGCTGCTCGTCGTGTTCGTGTTCATCGCCGGGCCGACCATCATCGTGCTCGACCTCCTGCCCACCTCCCTCGGCGCCTACCTCGGCGACCTCCCCCAGCTCATCGGCCGGACCGAGGCCACCGGCGCCGGCGAGGTCGCCGAATGGCTGGGCAGCTGGACGGTCTTCTACTGGGCCTGGTGGATCTCCTGGACCCCGTTCGTCGGCATGTTCATCGCACGGATCAGCCGCGGACGCACCATCCGGCAATTCGTCGGCGGCGTCATCCTCGTACCGAGCACGGTCAGCCTGCTGTGGTTCGCCGTCTTCGGCGGCACGGCCATGAAGATCCGGGAGAGCGGCGGACTCGGCGAGGAGAGCACCCCCGAGGGGCAGCTCTTCGGGCTGCTCCAGCAGTTCCCCGCCTCCACCGCAATGAGCCTGCTGGTCATGGTCCTCGTTGCCATCTTCTTCGTCTCCGGCGCCGACGCCGCCTCCATCGTGATGGCCACGCTCTCACAGAGAGGCGTCCTGGAACCGGCCCGGTTGGTGATCGTCTTCTGGGGCGTGGTCACCGGCGCCGTCGCGGCCATCATGCTGCTCATCGGCAACGGCAAGGGCGATGCACTCGCCGGACTGCAGAACCTGACGATCCTTGTGGCGGCGCCGTTCACCGTGGTCATGATCGGCATGTGCGTGGCGCTCCTACGGGACCTGCGCCAGGACCCGCTCATCATCCAGGGCGAACAGGGCGAGGTAGCCGTCGCCGTCGCCGTCGCCGCCGGCCACGAAGAGTACGGCGGCGACTTCGAGATCCGCATCGGCCCGGCCGGCGGCCCAGAAGCGGATACCGCACAGCCGCCTGCGGCACCTTCGCCCCCGGATCGGTAGGACGGCAGAGTGTCCGGGCCTCTCGCCACGATTGTGGTCGGCGCCCCGTGCTGTCGCGGCAGCCAATGCCCTGCGGCCGCGGTCGGGGCGCGTCGGCCACGATCTCGAAGGCCCGTCCTTCGGTGAACTCCCTGCGGCTGGTGGCGCTGGGCGACATCGTGGTGGCCGGTGCGTCGGTCGGTTTCGCCAGCCAGCGGGTGACGGGGGTGGTGAAGGCGGCGATGGCGAAGCCGGTGCTGATGAGCTGGCGGCGGGAGCGGTCCACGGTTCTCCAGTAAGCGGCGGCGACGCGGAGCGCATCGACGGGGTCACGGGCGAACTCCAACCCCAGATCAGGCTTTCCGCCCGACCTGCTGTACAGGCCGATCTCGGTCACGCTCACCGCTCTGCCGAGGCGTTCGCCCAGCGCAGCGGCCAGGAACTCGGGCGTCCGGCCGCGCGGGACCATTCCGAGATTCACCCATCTGGCGACACTGGTGTGCTCATACCGGAGCGGAACACCGGCCGCGGCCCCGAGCTTGTTGATCTGCGCGGCCAGTGCTCGTGGCTCGCGCCGGCCTGCTTGACGAGCCGGGCCAGATCCTCGTTGGGATCGCCTGGGCGGTCCTTTGTGGGCGCCACCGAGCCCCCTCATGCCAGCCGGTGTCCTGCGACGTGGATGCCGCGGGTGCGGGATCCGAGCCTAGGACGCAGGGGCGACGTCCCGACGCCGGCACTCAGCCGGCCCCGACAGGCAGCGGGCCGACCCTGGCCTCCAGCCAGATGGGGAGATCCAGCAGCCGGACGCCTTCCTGTTCATCGGGGTCGGTGCGGGCGACCAGGCACACCATGTCCTGGTTTCCGGTGTTGACGGGCATGTGGGGCGTGTTGGCGGGGATGTGGATGTAGTCGCCGGCGCGCAGGACGACGTGTTCGGCCAGGTCTGGGCCGTGCCAGACCTCGACCTGTCCGGACTGGATGAAAATGGCTGACTCGTGCCCCTCGTGCAGGTGAGGACGGCCCCGCGTCTGGGCCGGCATCACCAGGCGGTGCAGACACAACCGCTCCGCACCCGCCGACTGGGCACTGATCCCCGCCCCGAAACTGCCGCCCTGAATGCCTTCGTACATGCCGGTTCGTACCACCGTGCACTGCTTGTGATCTCCCATGCGGGCAGTACACCAGCCAGCCGGAGGCGTCCGAACAGTTCCCGCCACCGCCGGTGGCGACCCGCCTCACAAGCCGGCAGCTACCCGCAGCTACCGGCATGTCGACGATGATGCGGATCTTGGGACACGGCAGCACCGCCGGGAAACTCCCCGGAACATCGGAATGTACGATTCCGCGATGCACTTCAATACCCGCGAGCGCATCGGCTACGGCTCGGCCGTCGCCCGGCACCTCATGAACCTCGTGGTGACCGGCATCCCGGTGCTGTGTGTCGCCAACCTGTCTTCGGTCAACCTCAGCAAGGACCGCCGCGGCATGCACGACAAGGCTTCGGGCAGCGCGGTGATCCACCGCCGGTGACGGGGAGGTCAGAGCGGACGGGCGGCGGCCGGTCAGCGCTCCGCACCGAAGACCAGGGCCCGAGGCCGCGCGCTGCTGGACCACCCCGCCGCCGCGGCTGGAATGGGCCACAGGCGTCGTCGCTGTAGGCCGGCGGCGGACCTTGGCGGCGCTCGGGCGTCGGCCATACCCGGGTGCGAGGGCGATGATCCTGACCCTCACGCGGCGATCCGGCGTTGCGTTCATGGTCGGACATGCCTTTCGGTCTCACCGCCCCGGCGTCCTTGGAAGAGGCTGCGTAAGGCTGCGGTGGTCAGCCACCGACATGGATGCCGGGGCGGCGGTCCGGGTCTGGTTCGTGGCTGCGGATGATTTCCCGGGTGACCGGTGCGGTGTCTCCGCGCCCCAGGAGGAAGTAGCGGACCATGTGGACCAGCGGGCTTCCCTCGGCCCAGGCGAAGTAGCAGTGCGGCTGGACGCCGGTGGCGTCGCGCAGGGCCAGAAGGATGGCGGCGATGGCGTTCGGTGCGGCCGGCGCGGCCGCGCGCAGGATCCGGTACCCGTCGACGTCGACGCCGTGCACGGTGAGGGTGTCGCTGAAGTCCGAGGGGTCGACCACGTCGATCTCGAGGAAGATGACGTCGGCACGGCCGGGCACGGGGTTGACGCCGCGCTGTTCGCGTTCCTTGTCGCTGTACTCGGCCATGTCGCCGGCTTGGCGGCGGTTGGCGATGATGTTGATGGAGCTGTCGTGGGCGAGGGTGTCGTTGATGAACCGGCGGGCTTCGGCGTCGAAGACGATGCGGTCGGCGCGCAGTTCGGTGGTGCGTGAGACGCGGGAGATCAGCGACACGGTGATGATCCCGGCGATGAAGAAGGCGGAGATGGCGATGCCGTCGGGCTTGTCGATGATGTTGGCGACCAGGGCGTAGAGCAGGACCGCGGTGAGCAGGGCGAAGCCGATGGTGGCCGCGCGACGGCGGCGGCGTGCGACGGAGACGGTGACGGCGAAGGCGCCGGAGACCATCATGGCCAGGATGCCGGTGGCGTAGGCGCCGGCCTGTTCGTCGACGTCGGCGTTGAAGGCGATCGTGATGAGGATGCACAGGGCGGTGTAGACGATCACGACGGGGCGTACGGCGCGTCCCCATTCGGGGGCCATGCCGTAGTCGGGCAGGTAGCGGGGGACGATGTTGACCAAGCCGGCCATGGCCGAGGCACCGGCGAACCACAGGATCAGGATGGTGCTGATGTCGTAGACGGTGCCGAACGCCTCCCCGACGTGCTCGTGGGCCAGCCATGCCAGGGCCCGGCCGTTGGCGGCGCCCCCCGGTTCGAAGAGCTCGTGTGGGACGAGCAGGGTGGTGACGAAACTGGCGGACAGCAGGTACACGCTCATGATGAGGGCCGCGGTGGTCAGCAGCCTTCGGGTGTTGCGGATCCGCGAGCGCAACCGCTGCTCGGCATCGGCACCCTCGGCGGCGACGAGCGGCATCATGCTCACACCGGTCTCGAAGCCCGACAAGCCCAGCACCAGCAGCGGGAAGGCCAGCAGTGCCGGGCCGAGCAGGTCACCGAAGCCGCCACCACCCGCTGCGAGGGCGTCGGTCCACGCCGACCAGGCTCCCGGGGTGGTGAACACGTGGACCAGGCCGATGCCGATGACGACCGCGTTCAGCACGAGGAAGATGGCGACCAGGGGGATGGCCACGCTGACCGCTTCGCTGAACCCCAGCAGGAACACTCCTCCGAGGACCAGCAGCAGCGCCACCGTCAGGGCGACCTCATGCCCGTGCAGAACCGCGGGGAAGAAGGGGTTCTCCACCACGTGTACGGACGCGTCCGCCGTGGACAGCGTGATCGTGATGATCCACGAGGTGGCCACGAAGCCGAGCAGGATCAGCACGAACAGCTTGCCCCACCAGAACGGCAGCAGGTCCTCCAGCATCGCCACCGACCCGGCGCCGTGCGGGCTTTCCTTCGCCACCCGCCGGTACATCGGCAGCATCCCCAGCAGGGTCAGCGCCACGATCAGCAGGGTCGCGAGCGGCGAGACCGCCCCGGCGGCGAGGGCGGCGATCGCGGGCACGTAGGCGAGGCTGGAGAAGTAGTCGACGCCGGTCAGGCACATCACCTTCCACCAGGCGTGCGGCTCGGCGTGCCCCTCACCGGCCGCCGGCCCCACCGGCTGCACCTGGTGCCGCAGCATCCACCGTGCGAGCCCGCCAGACGGCTGCACTCGCAGAGCAGGGCTGTCCACCACGTCCGGCATGCCCGCGTGATGCGCGTCTTTCATATCCCCCATCAACCCTTCCCGGCCTCTCCAGCGCACCCGGACAACGGCCATCCGCTGAGGGGCATCGCAGCGATCATCGAGTATGGGCCCGCCGCCGACACGGACCCGCACCGGACGGGCGCACTCCGGCACCCGCCTGCCCTTGTGCCCCGAGCACCGCCCGCTGCCCAGCCACTGGCCGCCCGTACCTCAAGAACCCATGTAGAGCAGGCATCTCATCAGCGGAGAGCCCTGCCCAGCCGGCCTCCAACGCCTGCTCCCGGAAGCCGCCTCGGGGCTTCCCGACGGATCCCGGAGCAAGAATCCTTAACGCATCCCTAACGCCCGTCGCTGACACGGCACATCTCCTGCCGGCACGACTCCTGACCGCATGCCAGTACGGTGATCTCCCCTTGCGGCAGACGCGTGGCCGGGACGGCCCTCGGCGCAGCCCCGCCGACGGTCTCCTCCCGGAGGAGGAGGCCGGACCGGGCCGCAGGTCCCGGACCAGGGGTGGACGGGACCTGGGTCCTCGTGCCCTTGGGCGATGTGCCGTACCGGGGCGGGTTCCTAGCCTCGGGGCATGCGATCACACGAAGCGGACGATGCTCAAGGATTCCCCGTGACCACTGTCAGCCCCGCCGCACGCCGCGCCTTGGCCGTGGGCCTCACCCTCGCCGCCTGCCTCACGTCCTCCCCCGTCCTGGCCACGGCCGCCGAGACCACCGCCCAGGACAGCTCCGGGGTCGGACTGGACCGGTACTACCGCCAGCACCTCGGCTGGGGCAGCTGCACCAAGGGCCCCGACGACACCACGGGCCGCGATCTGGACCAGGCAGGCGTGCAGTGCGCGGACGTGACCGTCCCCCTGGATTACGCCGACCCCCGGGGGCGCACGATCACCGTGGCGATCTCCCGGCTCAAGGCCACCGACACCCGCCACCGCATCGGCTCGATCCTCCTCAACAACGGCGGTCCGGGCGGACCCGCACTCCAGTCCCCGCCGCAGGCCCGCGCGTCGATGAAGGAGGTCGGCGCGCGCTACGACATCGTCGGCTTCGACCCGCGGTTCATCGGGCGCAGCACCCCGCTGGACTGCGGCTTGCCCGTCGGCATGACCTGGCTGTCCGCCGGCGCCGACCGGGCGGGCTTCGACCGCCAGGTCGCCCTGCAGAAGAGCCTGGCCGACAAGTGCCGGGCCACCGACGCCGCGGTGCTCCCCCACATCACCACCCGCAACACGGCCCGCGACATGGACGTCATCCGCGGCACGCTCGGCGAGCGGAAGATCTCCTTCCTGGGCTACTCGTACGGCACCTACCTGGGCACGGTCTACACGCAGATGTTCCCCGGCCGCCACGACCGGATGGTGCTGGACGGGGCGATCAACCCGAGCGACTACCGCCCCCGGCTGCTGAAGGGCACCGAGCGCGAGAACGAGAAGGCGCTGTCCGACTGGGCCGCCTGGGCCTCGGAGCACCACGGCACCTACGGCCTCGGTCGCAGCCGCGTCGAGGTGCTCGCCGCCGTCGACCGCATCGTCGCGGCGGCCGCGCGCGGTCCGCTGACCATCGGCACCGGCGCCGATGCCTTCCGGATCGACGACAGCCAGGTGCCGCTCCTCCTCTTCTCGGGCATCGCGGACGACACCGCCGCGGCGCGGGCGTCGTTCGGTGAGCTGCTTTCCGTGCTGGCCCGAGCTGCGGAGGGCCGGCCGACGACGGTGCCGCCGATGCTCGTCCCGGAGCTCCGGTACGTGCTGCGCGGTGAGGGCGAGCCCACCGGCGCGCAGTCCGCCGTGATCTGCGGGGACGTGGCCGCCGCGCGCGATCCCGAGCTCTACTGGCGGGGCATCGAACGCAACCGCACCGCGCACCCGCTGTTCGGCGCTCTGACCAACAACATCAACCCGTGCGCCTTCTGGGACTCGCCGCGCGAAGAGCCCACCCGGGTGCGGCGCGATGTCCCTGCACTGATCGTCGCCGCCACCGGTGACCCTCGTACGACGTACAAGGGAAGTGTCGAGCTGCGCAAGCAGCTGCCGAGCTCCAGGCTGGTCACCCTCGAGGGCGCCAACCGGCACGCCCTCTTCGGGCGCTACGGCAACGCGTGCGTGGACGACCAGGTCAACCGCTACCTGGCCACCGGCAAGCTGCCGGCGAGGGACCAGACCTGCGTCAAGCAGGCGGGGTAGCGGCCCGCGGTTCACGTGTGCTCGGAGACGAACATCTGGCGGGCCACCGTGTGGCTGTCCCGCCCTTCACCAGGTGGCTGGCACCGAGGAGATCCGGCGAGACGCTCTCGCGTCGCACGGGAGGGCGAAGGTCACAGGTCCGGCCCTTATGAACCTCTTGCTCCGTATGTCACTCTGGCGGGCAACCCGGCTCGCGCCCCTGCCCCGACGAGCCCGCCGAACAGTACGGAAACGCCCATGCCCCTGTACTTCCCGTCCCGAGCCGCATCCGCCGTGGCGGCCGGCGCCATGGTCGTCCTGTTGGCGGGTTGCAGCACCACTCAGGCTGCTGCCGGCGCCGCGGCTCCCGCACCGCCGACGATGGCAGCGGCGCCCGCTTCGGCCCCAGCCGCCGCCGCGCCCCCGTCCGAGCCACCGGTTGCCTCCGTGCAGACCGAGGCCTCCGTCCTGTCCATACCCTCGGTGGGCATAGCCGGGCTGCGCGTGCTGCCGTACGAGGGCACCACCGACGATGCGCCCGGCACCCGTATTCAGGACAGGGGTGTGGCGGCCAGCCCGTACGGGAAGCGTGGCGGAGTCGGGCCCGGCCAGGCGGGTAATTTCCTGGTCACCGCGCACCGCCTGTCGGCAGGCGGCCCGCTGCGTGACCTCCCCGACGTGGTGAAGGGCGACTCGGTGCTCGTGACCGTGGGCGATGTGGAGTACACGTACGAAATCATCGCGAGCCGCAAGACGTCCTTCCGGTCGGAACGCTCGCTGAGCGAGCAGCGCGCCGCGGTCCCCGGACAGCCGGGTGTGGCCCCGACCCAGGCCATGATCACGATCTCGACCTGCGCCACCCCGGAAGACCATGCCGAGGGCAATTTCTGGAGCGATGCCCAGGGCAATCCCGAGCACCGCATCGACAAGATAGGCGTTCTCCGCAAGACGACCGCAGCGCCGCCTGCCGGATAGCGCCGCCCAGCCCTCGCAGGGACGCGGGCGGGGCCCTGCGCGTACCGGAGAGCGAAGACGCCACCCAGAGCGCTGATGAGAACCTGCCGAAACCGAACGACGACTCCCGGCAGAGGTCAGTCGGCCACGGCTTCGATCAGGGAGTACGGGGCGGCCTCCGCGAGCGGGGTGACCGACGTGACGCGCAGCCCGGCCGCACACCTCCTCGAAGTCCGCGCGGGTACGTTCCTTGGCTCCGGTTCCGGGCGGATGCACAGCCCCGCTGCCGCTGACCTGACCGAGCTCACCGTTCCGGTTGCCATGCCGCCGCACACAGCGAGGTCTCGGCCGCCTCGGTGTACAGGGCGGCGCCCAGCCAGGCGCGGGCGAAGTCGGTCGGGTCAGCGGGGAGGAGGCGGCCGAAGTGGTCGCGGCCGCGCCGGGTGGCGGTGCGTTGCAGTTCGGCCAGGAGATCGGCGGCGGTGGGGAGGGCCGAGCGGCGCAGCTGCCCTGCGTCGGCCGGCAGCGATCCGGGGATGGCCAGGAATGGGCGTCCGGCGGCGACGGCCTGTTCGAGGCGGCGGCGCAGGAGGTGGAGGGGGGCCGGGTCCGCCTCCCGGCCGGTGGGGACCTGCGGGGTGGGCGGCGCCGGGGCGGAGGGGAGGTCGGCACGTTGCAGCCGGTCCAGGCCCAGGTCGACGCGCCGTGCGGGATCCGCCGGATGGGCGGCCGCCAGGAGGCGGAGGCTGGGCCGGGAGTCCGCGAGGAGGCGGCCGACGACGCGCAGGCGCGTGCCGGGCAAAGCGGCCAGCATCCGGAGGTTGTCGCGGTACGCCAGCGCAGGATCGTCGTGGGCCGCGGTGAGGCGGAGCGTCAGGTCGCCGCACGTGGCGAGGAGGCAGTCGCCGCCGGTCTCGCGGGCGGGGCCCAGGATCGTCACGTCGAGGAAGAGCAGGTCGGCGCCCGGGACCTGGGAGTACAGGGCGCGCGCGACCTGTTCGGCGGCGGGCGGTGCCCACAGGGCTGCGAGGGGTTCGTCCGTCCAGGCCGCGCCCGCCGCCCGGACCGCCTTGACCCCGGCGCCCGCGCCGAGGCGGCCGGTGGGCGAGACGGTCGCCCCCGACAGGGCGAGTCCGGCGTGGGACAACTCACGGTGGGTGAGCGCGGTGTCGCCCATGCGTACGGTGCGCCCGGCTGCCGCCGCGGCTCGGCCGGGGCCGCCCGGGGCGATGTCCGAGACGGCGTAGAGGCGGCCGTCGGCGGCGGCGGTCCAGGTGATGGCGCCCGCGTAGCCGCCGGCGGTGATCAGGGGTTCGGTGAACAGGCCGTACAGGCGCAGGGATCCGTCCGGTACGTAGGTCTGCCGGGCGGTGCCGCGCAGGGCGGCCAGTTCGGGGCCGGTGGCATCGGGCAGCCGGTGGGCGGTGCCGAGCAGTTCGCGTACGGCTGCCGTGAGGTCGGCGAGGCGGTGGGCGGGGTCGGCGGAGCGGGCGGAGCGCAGCGCGGTGACGACGGAGACGGCAGCGGCTGCCGGGCGGGGCAGGCCGCCGAGCTTGGCGGTGTGGGCCGCCCGCAGCAGTTCGGACTGCAGGACGGCTCCGGCGCCTTCGATGCCCGTGTCGAGCACGGCGGCGCCGGCGGCCCACAGGTGGCCGGCCGCGGCACGCTGCTCGGGGGTGGCCCTGCTCTCGTCGGTCTCCGGTGGCTGAGGGGGTCCGGCGTCCGTGTCGGGGGACGGTTGGCCTGCGTCCGTGTCGGAGGACGGTTGCCCCGTGGCCGCGTCGGCGGACTGGTCAGACAGCGGGTCGGCCACTGGTGCGGCCGACGCGATCGCCGCCCGGTGCAGGCATTCCGGGGCGAGCAGGCAGCCGCAGCGGATCGCGTCCGCCGTGGTCACCACCCCGGTGGGGGCGTGGAGTTCCAGGCCGGTCTCGTCGTCGACCGCGATCCGTACGGTGTCGCCGTCGCGGGTGACGGGCCGCTCGGCGATCTTGGTGATGGCGGCGTCGAGCCGCTTGCGCAGTCTGGGTGAGAGCGCGCCGACGATCTCGGCGGTCACGGCGGGCGCGACAGCGGGCAGGTGGTGGCTGTGCTGGCTGTGCTGGCTCATGCGATCTTCTCCCCTACCCAGCGGGCGAGTTCGAGCGGGCTGAGGGCTGCCACCGGCATCCCGGCGGCGACGAGCTGCCCGGCGACGCCGGTCGAGTACCGGGGGCGGCCGGCGTCGTCCAGGCTCGCGCAGCCGAGTACATGGCACCCGGCTCCGACGAGGGTGCGTACCTCGGAGAGGAGCCCGCCGACCGGATGGCCTTCCTCGAAGTCGCTGATCACGACGATCAGCGTGCGGGACGGCACGGTCACCAGGGTGCGGGCGTGGCGCAGCCCGGCGGCGATGTGGGTGCCGCCGCCGACCCGTACCTCCAGCAGCAGGGACAGCGGGTCGTGCACGTGGTCGGTGAGGTCGATGACCTCGGTGGAGAAGGCGAGGAAGTGGGTGGAGACCGTCGGCACCCCGGCCAGGACGGCGGCGGTGAGGGCCGACCAGATGGTGGAGGCCTCCATGGAGCCGGAGACGTCGGTGACCAGGACCAGCCGCCAGTCGGCGGCGCGCCGGGCGCGGGAGCGGAACACCGGGTGCTCGGGAATGACCTGGACGCTGCCGTCGGGGGCCCGGCGCGCGGTGGCGAGGTTGGCGCGCAGGGTGCGGGCCAGGTCGAGTTGGCCGCCGGGGCGTCGGCTCGGGCGGGGCAGCGTCATGCCGGTCAGGGCGGGGCGCAGCCGGGTGGCCAGCTGTCGGGTGAGTTCGTCCACGAGTCGGCGGACCAGGGGGCGGAGTGCGCCGAGCCGGGCCTCGGGGAGGCCGCCCGCGTGCTGCAGGACCGTACGCAGCAGGTCGACGGAGGGGCGGACGCTGTCGGGGTCGAGTTCGCCCAGGACGTCGCGGCGGCCGGACGCGGCGGCCGCGGCGAGGACCTCCTCGCGGATGCCGGGGCCGAACAGGGCGGACAGTTCCTCGGACCATTCGCGGACTCCGGGGTAGGGCGCCTCGCGACCGCCGCGGTTGCCTCCGCCGAGATCGCCGCGGGAGCCCTCGCCGCGCCCGGTGCCGTACAGCTCGTCCAGCGCGGTGGCCAGCGGTGCTGTCGATCGGGGCAGTTGGCCGGTGCCGCGTCCGAGTACCAGCCGCCAGCGGTCTGCGGGGGCCAGGACGTGGTCCGGCGCGGGTGCGGCCTGCCCGGCCGCTGCTCCGGATGCGGCGGGCGCGGGGCAAGCTGCCGACGGCAGGCCGGCCCGGGGCGCGGCCGTGGCGTCGGCAGTGTCACCGGGCGCGGCGGCGTCCGGGGCCGGTGACGTGCCGGGGGCGCGCGGTGGCGTACCGGTCGGATCAGGTGTCTTGGGCTCCGCCGGGACGGCGGGTGACGGTTTGCCGGGGCGGTCATCGCGGTCGTGCGGCGGCGTCGCGGACGGTCCGCGGGCGTCGGGAGTCGCCGTGAGGGCGGGGGGCAGCAGGCCCAGACGGTCCAGCGTCGCGCGGGCGGCGAGGTCGGCGCGGGTCCACAGCGCCAGCGCGGCCGGATCGATGCCGGCCGTGTCGGCGACCAGGCCGGCCACGTGGCCGATCCGGTCCTCCACAGCCGTGAGCAGCCGGTCGCGGGAGGCGGGGCTGAGGGTGTCGAAGCCGCCGCGCAGCGCGGGCAGGCGGTCCAGGAAAGCGGTGTCGTCGAGGTCTGTGACCCGGTCCAGCACCGGGTCGAGGACGGGCGCCATGGTCTCCAGGAGCGGGCCGGCCGCGGTGAGCAGGCCGGTGAGGCGGGCGGTCAGCGCGGTGCGGGTGGCGGGGTCGGTGGCCGCGTCCACCCAGGACGCGGTGCGGGTCCCGAAGGCGTGGGCGTCCTCGTGGCCGAGCAGCACGCGTACGGCTCCGGCCGCGGCGGACATCAGCGGCGAGCCGTCGGCGGCCAGCCTGGTGAGGGCGTCGGTGAGCCGGATCCCGCCGAAGACGTCCGCGCGGTGGGCAAGTTCGAGCAGTGCTCGGGCGTCGTCGGGGTCGTCGGAGCCGGTGAGGCCGTCGACCTGGCGTACGGCGGCCGAGGTGAGCAGTTCGCCGACCGCCGCCGACCGCGCGGCGCGTTCCGGGTCCGGGCCGAGTCCGGCGACGTGGCCGGCCCGGATGCGGTCCAGCAGGCCGAGGGCGGCCAGCAGTTGGGGCAGCGTGCCGGCGGCGGGGACGCCCTCGCCCAGTTCCGTGAGCCGTTCGTCGGCCAGCGCGGGCAGTCCGCAGGCGGCGGCGTGGGCGAGGCCTTCGATGCTCTGGGCGGCGGTGGGCCCGCCGTCCTCCTGTTCGGCGCGGCGCCTTTCGCGCAGCAGGCCCTCGGCGGCCTGGGCCGGGGTGACGCCGCGGATTCCGGCGGCGGTGAGCATGGCGGCGGTGGCCGGGGTCCAGCGCACCTCCCACCGGGTGGTCACGGCCTCGCCGGCGCCCGCGCCCGTCACGGGCGTCGACGTGGCGTAGGGGATCCCGCAGAGCGCCAGCCGGCGCAGCAGGAGTTCGCGGCGGCGGTCGAGGTCCGAGCGCAAGGGGTCGAGCCGCAGGTCGCGGGCGGCGGGGCCGGTGTCGGCGGGGCCGGGCAGGCCCAGGGCCGCGACCTCGTCCTCCACGGCCGGTGCCAGACCGCTGCGCGGGGCGGCGGGCGCGGGCCGGCCGGAGCGGGTGCCGACCAGGACCCGTTCCAGCGACCGGGCGACGGCGCGCCCGCGGCCGAGCGGTTCGCCCTGGGCCAGTACGGTCTGCACCGCCTCGATGAGTTCGCCGCGGCCGGGCGCGGGCAGGCCGCGCAGCCGGGCGAGGTCGCCCGCCAACCGGACGATCTCGCGGGCGTCCGCGGGCCCCGAGGGGTGGTCCTGCGCGCGGAGTTCGCCGCAGATCCGCACGGCCGTGGTGAGCAGTGCCTCGTCGATGGCGGCCGGACGGCCCGCCGCCTCCAGGACGAGGTGCTGCCATTCGGGGTCACGGATGCCGGCCGGGTAGCCGGACCGCTCGTCCAGGAGCGGATAGGTGTACGGAATGAGGGAGACGGTCCAGGCCGGACCGGTGGGGAGGGCGTCCGCGGGCGGCACCGGGCCGGTTCCGGGGCCCAGCAGTGCCGGGGTGTGGAAGGCTCCCACGACCACGGCGGCCCGGCGCCCGTCGGCCGTGGCCTCGTCGATCCGGGCGCGCATCCAGCGCTCGCGGGCCAGGTCCGACTCGGCCACCGCGCCCACCCGTTCGGCGTCGTGCCGCAGCGCCCAGCCGGTGAGAAGGGCGGCGCGGCGCAGCGCCTCGGGCGGGGAGCCGGGGGCAGTGGTCTCCACGAGGCGGTCCCACAGGTCCTCACCCGGACGGCCGGTGAGGCGGGCGGTGAGCGCCTCGCGCAGCCCGGGGCCGTCGTGGCCCGCCCCGGCCTGGTGCCGCGGTTCGTACCGGTCCGGGTCGGACAGCGGCAGGTCGCAGGCGATCACGGGGATGCCGTGGCGGGCGGCCCAGCGCAGGGCGACGAGCTCGGGCGAGAAGTCGGCGAACGGGTAGAAGGCGGGCCCGCGCCCGTCCCCGCCGCCGTCCCCGCCGGAGGTGGCGGGGACGGCGGCCAGGGCGACGGGAGCCCTGGTGTCGGCGTGGGCGAGCCAGGGCAGCCACTCCTGCAGGTCCGCGGGCAGCTCGACGAGCAGCACCTCGGGCTTCGCCGCGTCCAGGAGTTCGGGCATGACCGCGGCGAGCGACGGCGCGTGGTGGCGCACGCCGATGAGGTACGGGGCGGTGGGGTCGGTCAGGGCCTCCACCGCCCTGTCCGCGGTCATGGCCGGGGCGGTGGAATCGGACGGGGCGGTGGAGGCAGCCGCAGCCGTGGGGGCTGCCGCAGCCGTGGAGGCGGCCGGGGACGGAACGGTCATGGCGTCAGCCCTCCAGGGCCGGGCGCAGATCCCACAGGGTGCGCCAGGTCGCCGAACCCTGCTCGGCGCGGCGGCGCACCGCGCCGTCCCAGTAGCCCAGCAGCCGGGCGGCGTCGGCCGGGTCGTCCTTGCGGACCACGCCCAGCAGGTGGCCGGGGAGCAGGGACAGCACGTCCCGGTCGCCGGGGAAGTACGCGGCGGCCAGGGCCAGCGAACCGGCCACGGACACCGCCTCCGCGGTGCTCATCACCGTGGACGGGCGCTCGACTTCCCATCCTTCGGCCGACCGCCCGTCCCGCAGGTCGCGGAAGGCCGTCACGAGTGCTTCGAGGACCGCCTCGTCGACCTGGAAGGGGGCGCCGGCCCGGGTGACGGCCGCGTGGGCCTGGCGGCGTACCAGGGCGGTCTCGGCGTCCAGGTCGCCGATGGGGCCGACGGTCTCGAAGTTGAAGCGGCGTTTGAGGGCCGCGGACATCTCGGAGACCCCCTTGTCGCGGAGGTTGGCGGTCGCGATGAGGGTGAAGCCGGGGGCGGCGTGGGCGAGGGCGTCGGGGCTGCCGGCCAGTTCCGGGACGGCAATGCGCCGTTCGGACAGGAGTGAGACCAAGGCGTCCTGGACCTCGGGCAGGCAGCGGGTGATCTCCTCGACGCGGGCCACCGCACCACGGGTCATGGCGGTGAGGACCGGGGAGGGCACCAGGGCCTGCCGGGTGGGGCCCTGGGCCAGGAGCAGCGCGTAGTTCCAGCCGTACTTGAGCTGGTCCTCGGTAGTGCCCGCGGTGCCCTGCACCACCAGGCCACTGGTGCCGCACACGGCGGCGGACAGCAGCTCGGAGAGCATCGACTTGGCGGTGCCGGGCTCGCCGACGAGCAGCAGCCCGCGTTCTCCGGCGAGGGTGACGACGCAGCGTTCCACCAGGGCGCGGTCGCCGACGAACTTCTGCTCGACCACCAGCTTGCGGGGGACGCCGTCGGGCGCCGCGGCGCCGTCGGGCAGGCGCAGGGCCTCGCCCGCGCTGCCCATCACGAAGGTGACGACGGCGCGCGGGGTCAGCAGCCAGGCGGGCGGCCGAGGGCCGTTGTCGTAGGCGGCGAGGAAGGCCAGTTCGATGGCGTGGCGGTCCTCGGGCGGGGTGACCTGCCGGGCGGCCGGGGTTTCGGACGGGGGTGCGGAAACGGTGGTGTCGGTGGTCATCGGCGGCGGCCCTTCCGGGTGGCACGAGTGGTGAGTTCTTCGAAGGCGGGGGCGTCGCCGGCCTTGACGCGGGCCCATGCGCGGTCGAACAGGGCGGGCACCGGCAGGTGCGGCACGGCCCGGGTGCGGTCGCGGAGCGGGTAGAGCGGTTCCTTCCAGGTCTCCACCGGCAGGGCGGGGGCCTTGAATTCGTGCCAGCCGCAGGGCAGGAACAGGGTCCGGCCCGCGCGGGACCGCTTGGCCTCCAGGACCAGGCCGGTGGCGGCCAGTTCGGTCCTGGCCTTCTTCGACCGGCCCGGCGTCCACCCGGTCCACCGGGTGCGGTCGCGGTCGGTCGGGTCGGGCAGTGCGAGCAGTTGCAGGTAGAGCACGGCCGCGTCGTCGCCCAGTCCGTGGGTCGCGGCGACCTCGGCGACCAGCTCCGGGACCGAGCGGGCGGGGTCCTGGGCGTAGCCGGTGAAGCCGCCGGGAACCGAACCGGCCAGGACGGCCTGTTCGAGGTCGTCGCCGAGCAGGGTCCGCACCGCCGCCAGGCCGTGGGCGCGGCCCGTACCGGCCAGCCCTTCGAGCAGCCCGAAGACGGGATCGTCCGCGCCGGTGAGCCCGGCCGTACGCACCAGCGTCATCTCGGTGTCGCCGTACCAGGGGCGCAGCACGAGGGCGTCCCCGATGCGGGTGAGGCCGTCTGCTCCCGCCCCTCCGGTCGCGGGCATGCCGTAGGCGGTGCGCAGCGGGACCGCGGTCGCGGTGCCCTTCTCCGTCCACTCCACGTCCAGGTCGAGGATGAGGCCGGGGTCGGCCAGGCGCCGGCGCAGGGCGGCGAGTCCGGCCGGCAGGTGGGCGCGCAGCGGATGGCCGTACGGCAGTCCGTAGGCGAGCCCGCTGAGCGCGGCCACCGCGCTGGTGAGGTGGCCGCGGCCGGGGACGGCGGCCGGGTCCTCCGCGACGAGGTCGCCGTCCTTGTCGAGCCGCATGACGGTGGTGCGGCTGAGCCACGCGGTGCGATCGGGGTTGAGGACGGCTTCCGCCGACGCGATGGACACGCCGGGCAGGACGTCTCCCAGGTCCTCCGGGAGCCGGACCAGCGAGCCCAGGCGCTCCGCCCAGGTCTTGGCGGCCGCCGCGATGTCGGGGCCGGTCTCCCACAGGTCTGCGGGGTCGGCGGGCAGCAGCGCGTCCAGCAGTGCCAGCCGGTTGGTGACGCCGAGCGCGCTCAGCCGGTCGTGGGCCCGTTCGGCCTGCCGGGCCTTGAGACCCAGCAGGGCCAGTGCGGCCGCGGGCGGTTCACCGGTGCCCGCCGCGACCAGCAGGGTCGCCTGTGCGGGCCCGATGCCGGTGGCGGCGTCGAGGGTGACGGGCACCTCGGGCCGCCACGGCGCGGCGCCGCGCTCGCGGACGAGGCGGATCAGCGCAAGCAGGCGCTCGTGCGGGAGGTCGGGGGTGTGCCGCTGGTCCTCGTGGTGGGTGAAGTCGGCGATCTGGCCGAACGCCCCTTCCGGGTCGTGGTCGAGGGCGAGCCAGTGGACGCGGTCGTTGCGGTGGGTGTGCTCCCGGCTGAGGATCACCACCGTGCGGCCGCCGCGGCGCAGCACCTGGCCGAGGCGCTGCTTCTTGTCGGCCTGGTCCTCGCCGTCCTCCTCGCACAGCAGGACCTGCCGCAGGGCGCCCGCGGGGTGGGCGAGCGGGCCGGTGGCGACCGCTTCCAGGAGCAGCAGCAGCGCCTCACGGTGTTCGTCGGTGGTGGTCGGGGCGGCGGCACGGTAGGCGAGGGGACCCAGGGCGCCCAGGAACGGCAGCCAGGCCAGGTCCATGCCCGGGACGGTGCGGGCATCGCTCGTCCAGCCGCCTCCGAGGGCCGGCAACGCCGTGGGGTCGGGCAGCGGCTTGCCGTCGGCGGGCTTGCCGGACAGGACCTGGTTGACGGAGAGGATCTGCTGGAGGCCGCTCCACTTCTCGTCGCGCCACCAGTAGCGGTATCCGCCGGGTGCGGCGATCCCGTCCACGGCGGCGGTCAGGGTGGCGTCGTCCCCGTGGACGGGCCGGTGGTCGGCGTACATGCCGTCGCCGTGCCGCTTCCCGCCGTGCGGCTCGTCCTGCGGGGGTGTGGCGTACGCGGCGGTGGCGGCGCGGTGGTGGGCGGCCGTCCGCACCAGAGCGCTCACGCCGGTGAGCAGGTGGGCGTCGGTCAGCGCGGGCAGCGCCGCGGCGACGGCGGCCTCGACGAGCTGGTCCGCGGTGGGGCCGTCGTACGCCTTGTCGGCGGCGACCGCGGCCTTCCGTTCGGCCAGTGCGGTGGCGACGGCGTCGAGGAGCGTCGCGATCTGTGCGTCGGTGACCGTGCGCAGAGCGGCCGAGCCCTGCTCGTCGCGCGGGCGCAGGGCGTGCCAGAACGCGGGCGGCGGGACGTACCGGGTGCCGGCGGCGTACTCGCCGCCCCGGTCGCCGAGGGGGACCGATCCCAGCGCGTCGGTGGTGACGGCCCCTTCCGGATACAGCTCGACGGTGCCGCCGACGAGCGCGGCGAGGGGCGCGGCTCCGCCCGGCAGCCTCAGGGCTCCCAGCGGGACGGGGTGGTTCCGCCGTCCCGGCGCGACGGCCAGGGTGACGGTCCGCCCGTCGGGGGTCCCGGAGGTGACGCGGCGGTCGGGGTCCTGTCCCTCGGTGCGCACCCAGCGGCCCAGGACGGTGCCGTCGGTACCCAGCGGCGTGGTCTCCAGGCCCGGGAGCAGCGGCAGGACCTCGCAATCCTCGGTCACGAGGCGGGCGCCGTCGCGGATTCCCGACTGCAGGAAGGCGGGCAGCGAAGCGCGCCCATGGGTGCCGCCCGCCGGGTCGTACTCGACCCAGCAGTGGTCGCGGCCCTGCTTGCCCTGGCGCCAGTGCCCGGTGCCGTCGCCCAGCACGGGACGGGTGGACGGCAGGGTGGTGTCGCCCGCGTGCAGGGCGCGGCCGCCGGTGGCGCGGCCGCCGCCGGGCAACGGCAGCGACGGGGAGTCGACATCCTGCCCGTTCCACCACTGCGGCAGCTGCTCGCCACCGAGGGTGAAGGGTGCGGCGGGGCGGGCCGACCAGTACGCGCGCTGCTTGCCGTCCTGCGCCCAGATGACCAGCAGTTCGCCGTCGGTGTACCGGAAGCGGGGGCGCTGCCAGTGGTCCAGGTCGGCGGGCAGGCGCAGCTCGTGTTCGAGGAGCACCCCTTCGGGGCCGACCACGACGGCCGTGTGGCGGTTGGCGAGCACCAGGGCGGGCCAGGCCTCGGTGACCACCATCCAGTGGTTCTTGTCGGTGCGGTCGTCATCGAGGCGCCGGTAGGTCTCCTCCAGGGCGGGCCAGCCCAGTTCGTCCAGGACGCCGGCGCGCAGGGTGGCGCCGAGGACCGGCGCCAGGTCGTACGCGGCTATCTCGGCGACGGCCTCCGGGTTGACCTGGCCGGCGACCGCGCGGAAGGACGACAGGCGCCCGAGCGCCGCCCGCGAACCGGGCAGTCCCGCCGCCCCGGTGAGTTCCGCCGCGCGGTCGCGCAGCCAGTCGCGGAGCACGGCTCCGAGCACCGGGTGGGCGGCGATCGCGGCGAGTACGGAGTTCCCCGTGCGATGGCCGTTCAGGCCGTTCAGCGCCTCGTACAGCAGTCCGCGGAAGCGGGGACGGCCGGCGACGGCCGTCAGGTCGCGGCGGCCCGGGGTGTCGTCACCGATCCAGCGTTCCAGCGGGAGGTGCACGTCGGCGCCCGCGACCGGTTCGGTGACGGGGATGTCCCAGGCGACGCAGGCGTCGAGCAGGTCCAGGTCGGCGCCCGCGTGCCAGCGTCCCTGGAAGAGGTCGGCGGGGCGGCCGTCGGAGCGCAGCCGGGCGGCCATGCGCTCGACGAGGGCGAGGGTGCGCGCGCAGCGCTGCGAGCTGGACGAGCCGTGCTTGCGGTGCAGGGCCCAGCGGCTGAGCCAGTCCGACGGGTCGACGCCGTCCGTGCTCCGCATGTCGGTGAGCAGGGCGTCCGCGCCGGTATCGGCGAGCAGCGACAGCCAGGCCTCGTCGGCCTTCCGGTCGTCGCCGAGGCCGGTCGGCATGATCTCCAGCAGCCGGATGCGGATCTCCGGTCGTGCGGCGGCGAGCGCCACCAGGGTCGGGCGGTAGGCGGTCCAGAAGGACGCTGGGGCCCGCACGATGCTCGGCGAGGCGATCAGGTCCCCGACGAAGTCGCTCTCGGCGGTCTCCCGGTCCAGGCCCGCGGCCTGGATGAGCGCGCGGGCGTCCTGCGGCAGCGCGGCGTACGGCGCCATGCCCGCACCGCAGCGTTCGACGGCGAGCTGCCGGAACTGCGCCCAGGCCTCGGCCGGGTCGAGGCGGCGCGCCAGGTCCTGCGCATGGTCCTTGAGCGCCTTGACGGTCAGGGCTCCGGCGAAGGCGAACTCCAGGAAGACCGCCCGCTGGCGCTCCTCGTCGACCGGCAGGCCGTGGACGCGCTCGGCGGCGCGCGCCTTGCCGAAGAGCGTCGCGGCGTAGGTGCTGTTGTCGTGCTGGAGGAAGATGCGCGCGGCCTGCTCGTAGAACGTCGGCAGGAAGTGCGGTACGGCGCGGCCGAGCCGGGTGGCGAGTGCCTCGAAGCCGTCCTTGGCGGCGCCGGCCCGGGACTTGGCCTGGCGGGCCAGCCGTTCCATGTCCTTGACCAGGGCCAGGGCGTGGTGGCCGTTGGCCGGATCGTTGACCAGGGCCCAGGCGGGGAAGCCCAGCGTCTCGCGGCGCACCTGCCCCACCTCGGGGGCGTCGGGCTCGCGGGCGAGTCCGAGGAAGTCCAGGGCCAGGTCCTCGGCCTCGCCCAGGGTGCCCGCCACCAGGCGCACCACGCGCCGGTCGTCCAGGGCCGGGTGGGTGTAGGTCCGGGCGGTGAGGGTGTCGGCGTCGTCGCGGGCGACGGCGCCGACGCGCAGGATCGCCCCGGCGTCCAGCAGCGCCGCGGCCCGGGTGGTGTCGTCGGTGTTCATGCCGCCTGCTCCTCGTCCTCGATGTCGCGTCCCGCGTACAGGGCCGCCGCCATGCGCATGCCTTCCGACCAGGCGACCGGGCCGACCTGCCCTGCGGTCAGGGCCCGGCCCCCGGCGTCGGTCCAGGTCAGCGAGCCGGTCTCGGTCCGCTCGTAGCTGTCGTAGTCACCGATCCAGATGCGCGCCTCGACGGTCGCGCCGTCCTCGACGACCGGGCAGACCGCCTGGCCGCCGCGGGCCCGGTAGCCGAGCTGGGTGGTGCGCCCGTGCAGGAACCGCAGTTCCTTGAAGGGGCCGCCCGCGTAGTCGTCGACCGCGGCGGTCTCCGGGTCCAGGTCCTCCGGGCGGTGCCAGACCTCGCGGAAGAGCTGCTGCACCCTCTGGTCCACGGTGAGTTCGACCGCGAACTCGCGGAGTTCTTCCAGGTCCGCCAGCAGCACCGGGTGCGGGATGCGGACCAGTTCGGGGCTGATGCGCACGGTGTCGCCGTCGAGGTCGACCAGGCCCAGGCCCCGGACGGGGTCGGCGCCGCGCAGGAATCCCGCGACCTCGCCGTCCTCACCCGTGACGACGAGGTCGCGCAGCGCGGAGCGCCAGGCCGTGTCCTGCCACACCTGGGCGATGGCCGCGACGGGGACGGGCAGCGAGCGCACCATCCAGCGCTCGACGTCGGCGACGCACTGCCGTTCATGCCGGTCCAGCCACTCCACCAGCTGGCGCAGTCCGACCACGGCCGGGTCGTCCGCGAGTTTCCCCGGGACCGTCTTCAGCCGGCGACCCGCCGCGTTGCGGCAGACCACCTTCCCGTCGTCGAGGGCGACTTCGTAGTCGCCGGCCGGAACCCACCCCATGTGCTGTCTCCTTGGTCAGACGGCCTGGTCCGGGGCATGGCACGGCATGGCACACCCTCGGTCGCAGCGCCGCCGCGATCACATGGGGGCGACTCTAGGGGCAGGCTCGGACAATGCTTCCGGCAGCACCACCGGGAGGGCGAATCACGCGTGTGGGGGGGGCGGGTGTGTCGGGACCCCCGAGCTGCTTTACCCGCTCACGGAAGCTCTTCCGGCTCTGTCACGGTGGCCGGCCATGCCCCTACTCAGGGACTCCCTGGGCGCCGCCGCGGCGGCATGTCCACTCCGCCGGGGCAGTCGGGAACCTGCCTGTACCCCGTCGGCGGCCTCAACAGTGCCAACTACAGCAGCACGGTGGAACGGTGGAGTCGTACAACCCCACTTCGAACCTCTGGACGGACCTGCCTGACAGGGTGGCCGGTGGCGCTCGCCCGGGTCCTGTTTCTCACGTCGGCCCGGGCGTACCGCCCGCCCACCCGTCGGAGCAGGTCAGCCGTACGGGCTCCAACGGCCGAAGCGGGCCATCAACTTGCGCGCGGCGTCTTCATCGAGGCCGAGGTGGGCAGCGGCCTGTGCGGTGTCGAGGTCGCTGGTGGTGCCGCGGGCCGCCCAGTAGCCCACACGCTCCGCAGTGACCTCCAGCCGACGGGCCGCCCGCACCCCCGCGATCGGGGAGGTCTTCGTCAGCTTGTCAATCTCCTCTTCCAGTCGCTCCAGCAGCGTGGTCACCGTCTCCGGCAGGGGAACGGTGGTTGCCTCTACCTGCTCCGTGTGACCGTCCCAGTCTTGGAGGCAGGCATCCGCCTCGTCCTCCCCGCCGTCGTCCAGATCCTGCTCGCCCATCGCCTCCCAGTCCAGACGATGCTCGGGACCCGCCCAGCCACAGGAACACACCGCGCGCAGCGCAGCCGCGCGTGGCGTGTGGGGCCAGTGGCCGTCGTAGACGCTCCACTGCGATACGGCTTCGCCTCCCGAGCCGGAGGCGCTGTCGAAGTAGACGGGGTCCGGGACCGTGCCGTCGGCCAGGAGCACCCCGACCGCTCCCGCATGGGAAGGGCCGAATTCTTCCGTGGCCCATGTCTCGCGCCTGCCCTCACCCATGGCACTCCTCCAGCTGGCCGTCCCACGATGCCCGGTACCACCCGGCCGGCGGCACCGGCCTACGACGATGCCGCAGCCAGGGCGGGTGCCGGGCCCGAATCCGCGAACCCGTCACGCGTCCAGGAGGGGTCTGGTTCACGCTGACGTCACCGGTGATGATGACACCGACCTCGTCCGTCATCACTCCCCCCGGACCTCCCGTCATGTGGGAGGTCAGCGGAACCGACCCACCCTCACAACCGCTTGACCCCACAGACGACGAAGCCCCCTGCCGTCGGGGGGGACTTCGTGGTCTGCGGGGGTGGTTCAGCAGGAGCCGGTGAAGGGGGTGTGGCCGGCGTAGACGACGCCGCGGGGGTTGATGTCGACGGTTTCGCCGGGCAGGCCCATCGTGTGGCTGGCCCACAGGGCGTAGCCGCCGCTGGTGTAGAGGACGAAGTTTCCGTCGCTCTGGTGGGTCCCTTCGTGGTGCGGCGGCTCTGGTGGCCTCCGGTGGGGACGATGCTGCGCCGGGCGTGGGGATCGGTCTAAGGTTCTAGCCTGGGCCGCAAGGTTGCAGAACCCGGAGAACGCCGAAGGGTGCGGCACCGGTGGTGGCGGAGCAGGGGCAGGAGCCGACCGCGATCGGGCCGCAGGTGGTGGACCCGCAGGCCCTTCCTGGTCGTCCCTCGCCGGGCATGTCGACCAGGGGGCCGGCGAGCTCGGCGGCGGCCTGCGGGCCTGGGCTCCGGAGTTGGCGCCAGTCGGCATGCGCGTCGCGAACCGTGCGTATCGTGTCGACCCTTGCCGTTCGTGTAGGCGCGCTTGAACGCGAGATCGCCGCTCGCGCGCGCGGACCCGGTGAGACCGGGCGCCCGTCCGCCAGGATGTCGCCCAGGGGGCGGCTGTAGCGGGCGACGGTACCGCGCTCGTTGTGCGGGTTCGTGGTGAACTCCGGCGAATCGAGCAGGAGTCGGGCCGTCACGGCTGTTGGTTATGACACGGGGCGGTGGTGCCGCACTGGCGGGTGGGCCTGCTGATGGAGGTGGGCTCGCGCCGGACTACCAGCGGCTGGTGGAGCGGGGCTGGCTGGCCGAGGCACGTCCCGGGGTGTTCACGCCGAGGCGGGCTGCCGGGTGACGTTTCGGTTCCGGTGGTGGGCGAGGCGCCGTCCCATGAGCATGATCATCGACCACAGGACGGCGGCTTCGCTGCTTTCGGGCCGGGTCAGTAGTCCTGGCAAGGCGCCGCGAGCGCATCAGCCAGGTCAGCGTCCTCTCCGATACCCACCTGCGTGGAGCTGCCCTGGACGTCCCCTTGACCCACATTTCCATTCGTACGACCGCTTCCCATGGTGCAACGCGAGGGGAGAAGGCCGGGTTCCGGGGTCCGGTGGACGTCGGGGTCCGTCAGACGAGGTGGATCGTGAAGCGCCTCACGACCTTGGGGTCCGTGGCGATCGTGTCGGAGTGGACGAAGCCGCGAGCCTTCTTGTACTCCCCGGTGCCGCCGGTGATCGCGCTGTCGAAGGGACCCTGGTCGAGGTAGTTGAAGTACACCCCCTGCGTGGTGAGCTGGCCGCCCGGGAGGACGTAGGTCACGATGCACTGCTCCGCTTCATCGGCGCCGCCCCGGGTGGTGGTGCAGGTGCCGTGGGTCTCGCCGACCTTGTTGTGCGCCTCGTCGAAGAGGTCCGAGCGGACGACGACCTCATCGCCCTGCGAGACGCTGCCGGGGGTGACGGGGAAGCGGGTCAGCTGCTGCACCTCGGCCAGGACTGTGATGATCCGGGCCTTGTCCCCGGCCTGGGCGGAACCGGTGTCCGTCGCGGCGGCCGCGACGGGGGTGCAGGCGAGGAGGGCGACCAGCGTGGCCGTGCCGAGGCAGGCTGCTCTGATGGGGCGCATCATGCGACTCCTGAGGTTGCTGTTCGGGAATAACCGGATGGCGAACTTCCATCCGATTCAGTTCGATTCCTTCATAGCCTCGCCTCCGCCGCCGCACGGAGCACCCCGGCACGAACCACCGGCACATCCAGCCAGTCGGACCAAAGTCGGGCGGCGGAGCTCGGCACGACGCCGAACGGCAGCTCCGGGCGATGCCGGCCCATGAGCACCTCGTCGGCGACGATCCCGCCCGTCGGCCCGTCAACGACGGCAGGATACTGACGGGCTTCCGTTAGGACCTCTAAGCAACTTCGCAAGTGACCGTCGTGGACCCCAGCCTCCCACGCCGTCCAGACGTGTCCCCGACCTGCCCGACGGCCGGCGGTTCCGTCTGGCACGTGGTCAACGAGCTGGCCCGCGACACCGTCGTCACCCCATGCCTGGAGGCGGCAGGATCGTCCGAGCCCGCTTCCCCGATTGCGTCCCGTGCCTGCTGAACCCGAGCGGTTGTGTGTTCCGGACGCGGAGCATGTAGGTCGCGGGGCGCTGCCTGGTCGTCTTGCTCCGCCTGTAGCTGCCGGCTTGGCTCAGCCATCGGGGAGGAATCCTTCCGCCCTCCTGCCTGTTTCAGAGGACTCGCAGCGGTCATACGGGGTTCCGTAAGGCTTTTCCACCGCAGAGGAGTGATCAGTTGTGTCTGGTGAGCAGAAGGCCGAGGCGAAGGGCGAGCAGGCAAAGGGCAAGCTCAAGGAGGCCGCTGGGCGCCTGACGGGCAACGAGCGCCTGACGGCGGAGGGCCGCGCGGAGCAGGCCAAGGGCGATGCCCGCGATGCCAAGGAAAAGATCAAGGACATGTTCAAGCGCTGACCTCTCCACACCGTTGGGCGGGACAGTTACGCGTCCCCGGCCTAACCCGTACCGGCGCACAGTCGGCCGGTGCGGCAGGTCCTAAGAGCTGCTGTCTGAGTGAGACCCCGTCGGATCCCCCCTCGACGGGGTCTCGCTGCGCACCAGGGACATGCGTCGAACGGAGGAGTTCCATCGACCCGGACTCCACGACTCCAGCCGCGCCACCGGCCGCGAGGACCTTCCCGACCTCTGCCACCTCAACGAAGACCACGTCACCAAGTGCCTGCTGGCCATGGTCGCTGATCCCGGAAGTCACAGACCCCTCCCCCATGGCGGGGCCGCCCTGTTCGAATTCTTTGGCAGTGGCACCTACGAAGCGGAATCTGCCACAGCCGCCTGCCGGACACGCGCCGAGTCCCGGGCCTGCCGTAGACGGCGGGCGCGTCCGTGTCAGTCCGAGGCTGGGGAACTCGCCGACTCGGCGGCTCGGCGGTATTCGGCGTTGATGCGCTGGGCCTCTTCGAGCTGGTCCTCCAGGATCACGATCCGGCACGCGGCCTCGATCGGAGTGCCCTGGTCCACGAGCTCCCGCGCACGGGCCGCGACACGCAGCTGGTAACGCGAGTAGCGGCGATGACCGCCGGCGGAACGCAGCGGGGTGATCAGACGGGCCTCGCCGATGGCGCGGAGGAAACCCTGGGTCGTGCCAAGCATCTCAGCGGCCCGCCCCATGGTGTAGGCGGGGAAGTCGTCGTCGTCCAGATGGCCGCCGAGCGGGCCGGTCGGATTCTCTGCTGTCATTTGCACCTCTCTGCGAAAACGCGTGGAGGGGCCCTGGCGCCAATTGGCACCAGGGCCCCGAAGGAACTACTACACCATCTGCCGGCCCTGATCGTGCGCCGGCCCTCTGTGTCCGCATGCCCGACCGAAACGCTGCCGGAACTGCGGGGATCGCGGTTGCTTGACCGGAGACCACCTCACTATCGATGTCCTGCGGTACCCGGACTCAACTGTCCATCCGGGCGATCCTGATGGCGCTCGCTCCTCCGTTCATCCCTCTGGGATCACTTCACTACGGGGTACTGCTCTCACTGCGGAACTGCTCTTACTGCTCTTACTGCGGTACTGCACCTGCGGGTACTGCTGGTGACACGGGTCCTGCTGGTGATACGAACCGCTCAGCGGCCTGTCCTAGCGCCGCTCTCCGGCAGCCAGCCCCGTTGCCCATCGTGCGTCTGCTCTGGCTTGGAACCCCACTGCCGAACCTCCCGGTGCGCGCGCCCGCAGCCGACGCCTTCACCGAGGTACCACTCCCACTGAACTTCACTGCTTGCTGCGGAACTGCTAGCGGCGGCCCCTGATCACTGCGGGCCACCCGGTCCGGCCGTCAGTCCCGTCGCCGTCCTGCAACCACTCTGGCTTCGACACTCCACGACCGCACCGCCCAGCTGAACTGCGACTACCTGAACTACGTGTACTACTGCCCGGCAGTTCGTCCCTGCCAGGCCCTTCGGTCCCTCTGGGCTACGAGAGAAACCATAGCCAGACCACAGCCCAATGTCTACTCCAGCCAGGATAGATTTCCGCGACCGTGTCGATGAGGGTTCCGGTTGCCCCGCGAGGAGGAAATCGAACTCAGCGGTACTCTGAACCTGGCCAGCGTCCCGTCAGCCTTCTACGCTGAGCCAATGGAAGCCGCGCAGGACCGCATTCCACCCGCAGAGGTGGAGAAGGAGGAGTAGCAGGTGATCGTGCATGTCGGCGGTGAGATGGACATCGACCGGGCCCCGCTGCTCCAAGAAGCTCTGCACACCCTGATCACCCATCCGGACTGCCCCACCGACGTCGTCCTCGACCTCACCGAGCTCACGTTCTGCGACTCCTCCGGTCTCAACGCCCTCCTCCAGGCCCGCCTCACCGCCGAAGAACACGGCCGCCGCATCAGCCTCCACGCCCCCAACCGGCAAGTCACCAAGCTCCTAGAACTCACCGGCACCCACCAGCTCTTCCCCATCACCCGCCCCGGACAGCCCGAATAGCCCTCGGCCGGGGTCCCTCGGACAGGCCCCGGCCGGATGCATCGGCACGGGGGTTCCGCGACCACCGACCGGTGACAGCACCACCGGCCGGCCCCCGCCAAGGGGGTCCCGACCGACGGATGTCCTTTCATCGTGGGCCACGGCTGCTCCTGGGTGGAGGAACAGCCGGTCGTCGCGGCGTGGAGGGCTCCGCGGAACGACCGACGGGCGCCTCCCGCAATGGCGGGGTCAGGGTTTGACGGCGATCCGCTTGCTTACCTCGTTGCGGATGCGGGCCACGGTCGTGGCGAACGCGTCGAGGTCGATGGCGGCCGGCGGAGTGTCGAAGTCGACGCTTCCGGCGACGGCGATGACCGCTGACTCATCTGCCCACGTGCATTCGGATTCGAGACTGATGAACGCCTGACCGGCCTCGTGTCGCCTTTCCGTCACGCGGCACGACAGGGGTTCACTGCCGGAGGGGGTGATCGCTCGAGGACCTACGACCGTTTTCTGCGGGAACTCCCATCGGCGGTCCAGCAAGTCCAGCATGTGAGTGCGCGCCTGCACCGGGCTGAGAACGAACCCTTGGACACCGGTGACGGTCACCTGGTCCGTGGCCTTTGTCTTGTCGGGACCGGAAGGCCCTTCGTAGGACGCGAAGACGGGGACCGGGTTGTCGATCCAGTCGGAAAGGCCACCGGCGAGGCCTTGATCAGGGTCGCCGTGCTCGGTTTCCTTGTACTTTCCCTCGAGCAGGGCAGGCGGCAGGACCACCCGGTAGGGACCGGGCTGCGAACCTGCCTCGGGCTCCCCGCCACCCCACCCGCGCGGGCCATCCGTCCCGGTACCCGGTTCGCCGCTGCCGCAGGCCGTCAAGAGACTTACGGTCACCACGCATACCAACAGCCGTCCCCGGTACTTCACTTCCTACCCCCGCACCCCTCTGTTCTTGATCAAAAACACTCTGCCACGAAAACCCTGACACCGCCGCCACCACGTGGGAGGACGACCCGCAGCCGGCCGGGAGGCGCTCCACAACCAGCCCGGCTTCGGGGTACTCCTCTCGCTCGGCGCGCTCGGCGAGAGCGCGGTCGGCCGCATCCGGGGCTTCGGCGGAGGATCCACGGCACGCGTGGGACGACTGCGCCCCCGGGCCGGCGGTGATCCGGGCGGGGACGCAGCGGTGCGGGGGGCGTCAGAGCCTCATGAGGCCGGCGCCTTGTCGGGGTACTGGTCGTAGTGGTCGGTCTCGCCCTTGAAGGTGACCGGCGGGCCGACACGGGTGTTGTCGGCGCGGACGACCTGGATGGTGCTGCTGCCCACCCACACGGCGGCGGCCGTACCCGGCGGCGCCACCAGTTCCTTGGTGACCTGCC
This sequence comes from Streptomyces sp. NPDC006450, assembly GCF_040612195.1. Lineage (NCBI taxonomy): Bacteria > Bacillati > Actinomycetota > Actinomycetes > Kitasatosporales > Streptomycetaceae > Streptomyces > Streptomyces sp. NPDC006450. The sequence goes on from NZ_JBEXPT010000069.1 coordinate 29,559, forward strand.
GGGACTCGATCTCCTTCAGCCCGGTCGATGACCCGAAGCCGAGCTCCAGGCTGTAGGTGGTGGACACCTCCGCGCTGGCGAATCCGCTGCTCACTCCCACCGTCGACGTGAATGCGACACCCACCGCTGCCGTGAACGACGAGACCTGTTCCTTCTCGACGCCGATCGTCACCGCCTCGGTGACCTTCTGCACGATCTGGGTGTTGTTGTTCAGGTGGCGGACCAGCGCCCATGCCGCCTTGCGTTCCAGCTTGTAGAAGGGGGAGTTCTCCAGCTTCCACGGCGTGGACTTGGCGGGGTCGGTGATGGCGGTGAACGGCACCCAGACCGCGTTGGCCGGGACCTCCGGCGTCATGCTCGCCGGCTGGCTGTGGTCGGTCAGCTCCGGGAAGGGGCTCCGGGCGGGCTTCTCGACGGGCATCGGAAGGCACAGCACCCGCATCTCCGGCAGCCACTGAGGCTGCTCGTACGAGCCGTGCGCGGTGAAGGAGTTCGGGGCGATCAGCGCTCGGGTCCGGCCGTCGGTGTTGTCGACGAAGGACGGGGGGACCACGTTCTTCCAGACGGACAGGTATTCCTGGCCGCCGGTCCCGTTGTCGCTGTACAGCCACTGGGCGTTGGATCCGAACGTGAGGTCCTCGCGGACGCAGACCACCGCGTCCAGCGGAGGCTTCTCGTACGAGTCCTTGGGGGTGACGCAGCCCATAGCCACGTAGCCCTGCGGCGGGACGGGACGCCACACCATGCCCCTGTACTTGGATCCGGTGCCGGAGTCCTTCCAGACCTTCTCGTAGTCGGTGGGCGCAGCCAGGGGCGGCTTGCCCGTGGCCGACGGGACTCCCGGGGTTTCCTTCACGACCATGGCGACCACGTGGTCCGGGATCTTCTTGGCGCCGGTGCCCGGGTTGAGGTTCGCCGAGCCCCACGCCGGGATGGCGACCGTACCAAGGACCTTGAAGCCTTCCGGCGCAACGGGCTGCCAGAAACTCACCCAGTGCTTGCCGCCTGAATCCTCGTCGTCCCAGCACCACGTCAACTTGTCCGTGTACGCGAGAGTGAGCTCACCGAAAGCCTTCGACTTCTCCGCCACTGCCACACCTTTCCTGGACCCCCGTTCCGGGGATCTGCATGCGTGCATCACGAAAGGGGCTGCCACTCACAGCGACCGCCCACTCACGCTACGTTAGAGAATCAGTGAACGGCCGAACCGGAGAAGTCGGGCATACGCCAGATATTGGCCGAAGATCGTCAGGCTGGTTTGCGCGCCGCGGTGTCGGCCTCCACCGGTTTCGGCGGGCTGGGACCATGGCACGGACCTGTGCCGCCCTGGCCGCAGGCCCCGGAGCCGGCGTATGCGGGTGCTGAGCGGCGGGTCGCATGAGTACCTTCTGTGCCTCGTTGACAGTCCCCGAGTACGGAGCCGTCCAGATCGACGGGGAGGAGCCCGCCCTGGTAGGTGCCAGTGCTGGGGGCGGTCATCTGTTCGCACTGGCGGGTTCTGGGCGGGTCTGGAGGCCGACCACCGCCTCGCGGTTCGATCAGTTCGACCTCGCTGCCGGCGGTCTTCAGGATTTCCTCGAAGGGCTCTCTCGGCAGATCAGTGCCGTCATGCGCAAGGCGGCTGGGGCGCCCCCGTAGCGGAGCCAGTTGGGCGTTTCGCCCGTCCGGTCGACGGCCGGTCGTTCGTCCGCGTGGACGCTCGACGATCACGTGGCGTCACCCGCAGGGACGGGGCAGGATGGGGGCCAGGGCCTACGCTCCCACCTGGACGTACGAGAACGGGCGCATCGCCACCGGCGAAGGCGCCCTCACGCTTCGACACACCGTGACCGCCTGAACCCCGCCGGGCGGCGCGCGGTGACGAGCCCGTCGCGGCCCCGGCACGGCCGCGGAGCCACAGTCACCGGCAGCCCTCCCGCCCGGCGGCTCAGCGAGGCCCGGTAGTACATGCCGCCGGCGAGCGCAACTGCGGCGCGCGCCTGAGGCCTTCGCGCCTCACGCCCGGACCCAGCAGGGGTGCGGGCGTGAGGCCTCGGGCGGGCACGGGGGGCCGTCAGCCGGCGACCCTGCCGAACAGGTGGTTGGCAGGAGCATGCGGGTCGTTGCCGTAGAAGAACTCCGTGAGCGCCTGGTGGAATTCGGCGCGGTCCAGCGCACCGGAGCCGTCCTGGTCCAAAGCGGCGAAGACCGCGGCGCAGTCCTCGCCGGGAACGCCGGCGACCGAGTCGAACATCTGCTGGAACTCCGCCTGGTCGATCTTGCCGTCTCCGTTGAGGTCGACCAGGTCGAAGAAGCAGTTGGTCACCGGCTCGATCTGTTCCGGGTACAGGGCGCGGTCGGTCAGGACGCGCCTGAACCCTTCGGTCATCTCCCTCAGATCGACCTGTCCGTCGCCGTCCTGATCCATGGGGGCGATCACGTTCGTCCAGAACCCGTCCATCCCCTCGACGAGCTGGCGGGCGAGCGCGGAGTCCGGCGCGGCGCCGCGGGCGGCGATGTAACGCTCGCTCATCATGCGGACGTCCCGCTGGGTGATGAACCCGTCGCCGTCGCCGTCGGCGCCCCTGAACCACTGGCCGTACTTGAGGTCTTGAAGTGCAGTCACGAACGCGCACAGTAGTCACACCATCACGCAGGCGCAAACGGGCAAGGGAGAGTTCTCGGCGTCCCGGGCCGGCCTGCTACGCGCTTGACGAGGGCGCACGCGCAAACTTGCCCGAGGAGGGAGGAAGCCTCCGTGTCAATGTTCGAGGTTTGGCGGTGTGAAGGCGAGCACGTCAGGAAGGGGATCGCCGTACAACTCGACGTCGACCAGCACACTGAGAGCACTCGGCCCTTGGGACAGGCGCGAGCACGGCCGATCGGCCGTGAGAACGTTCGGATTGCCGTGGCGGTCCATGGTTCCGCTCAGGCCTGGCTGGACCGGATCCCACCACGCTCCCGTGGAGAGTTGCACGACGCCTGGCATGACGTCGTCCGACAGGACCGCGCCGGCGAGACAGCTACCTCGGTCGTTGTGGACGCGCACGATCATGCCGCTCTCGATGCCGCGCGAGGCGGCGTCCGACGGATTGATCGTCACGGGCTCACGACCACGGATCTTCGAGCTGAGGCTGTGGCCACCATTGTCGTACTGGCTGTGCAGGCGTGAGGCGGGCTGATTCGAGATCAGGTGCAGCGGGAATCGGACCGCCAGGTCGGCACGAAGCCACTCCACTGGTTCGAACCACGTCGGATGCCCGGCGCAGTCGTCGTAGCCGAACGAGTCGATCTCCTCGGAGAAGATTTCGATCCGGCCCGACGGCGTCGGCAGGGGGAAACGCTGCGGATCTGAGCGGAGTGCCTCGAAACTGCCGGGAAACGGTCCGGTCAACGTCGGCAGCTCAGCGGTGGAGCTTCGCCAGAACTCGTCGAAGCCCGGCAAGGCGGCATCGTCGCCGAGTTCGGTCCTCGTCTGCTCGTAAAGGTGTCGGACCCATTCGATCTCGGAGCGCGACTCCGTGAACTCCTGCTCGTACCCGAGCCGGGAGGCCAAGGCGGTGAAGATGTGGTGGTCGGTGCGCGATTCACCGGCCGGCTCGCGGACCTTCGGCATCGCGGCGAGGTGCGGGTCCGAGAATCCGGCGGCGAAGTCGTCGCGCTCCAGACCGGTGGCGACGGGAAGGACGATGTCCGCGAACTTGGCCGTGGTGTTCCACCAGGCTTCGTGAACCACCACCGTGTCGGGGCTCTGCCAGGCTCGGGTCAGCCGGTGAAGATCTTGGTGGTGGTGGAACGGGTTCCCTCCGCACCAGTAGATCAGGCGAAGCTCGGGCAATGTGAGGCGCCGGCCGTCGTAGTCGATGGTCCTACCGGGATGCAGCAGGGTGTCGGCGATCCTCGCGACCGGGATGAAATCCGGAACGGGGTTGGACACCTCGGGAATCGTCGCCACCGAGGGGCGGCCCGGGGCAACGCCGGTCGCGTCCATCGTCGCGTAACCCGCGCCCCAGCCGCAGCCAGGCCGACCCATCGAGCCCGCCATGGCGGCCAGCACGACGGACATCCAGATCGGTTGTTCGCCGTGGTCCGCCCGTTGCACCGCGTAGTTGACCATGATGAGGGAACGTTGCGTGGTGAGGCGGCGGGCGAGGTCGGTGATCGCGTCGCGACCGATGCCCGTGATGCTCGCCGCCCAGGCAGCGTCCTTGGGGACGCCGTCGAGCTCGCCGACCAAGTAGGAGGCGAAGCGGTCGAACCCGACGCAGCACCGGCGGAGGAAGTCCTCGTCGTGCCACCCGTTGACCAGCATCGTGTGTGCGATGCCGAGCATCGCGGCGGTGTCGGTGTTGGGGATGACGGGCAGCCACTCGGCTTCGAGGAAGCCCGCGACGTCGCTGCGGATGGGACTGACGTTCACGAACCGTACCCCGGCCTCACGGCACTGACGTTGCAGGTCCTGCGTCTGGTGCCTGGCCAGCCCGCCAGGGTTGATCTGGCTGTTCTTGAGGGCCAGCCCTCCAAACGACACCACGAGTTCACAGTGCTCGGCGATCTCGTCCCACATCGGCATCCGGGACTGGTAGCTCCACGGATGCCCGCCGATCACATGGGGGAGGATCACTTCCAACGCCGCGGTGCTGTACGTGTTGCGAGAGTCGGTGTATCCCCCGCCCAACGCCAGGAACCGGTGGAGTTGTCCCTGCGCGTTGTGGAACGCGCCCGCGCTCGCCCATCCGTAGGATCCGCCGAACACCGCGCTGTCTCCGTGCTGTGAACGCACTCGACGCAGTTCATCGCTCACCAGCGTGATCGCGTCGTCCCAACTCACTTCCAAGAAGGCGTCCGCGCCCCGGGCCGTGTCGTGGGCGCGCGGCAGGCCGTTCAACCAGCCCTTGCGCACCGCGGGGCGCAACACGCGAGCGCTGTCGTCGGCGGCTGTCACCATTCCGGGGCCGATGGGCGAGGGAGCGGGGTCATCGCCCCTCGGCTCGATCCGCACCAACCGGCCGGAATCGACCACCGCGACATAACTGCCCCAGTGCGTTGCAACCGACATGCGTCGTTCCGCCATGCGACAACTCCATCCCCGAAGTTTTCCCTGCTCTCGGACAGCGGTTGCCTACTCCACGGGGCTCCACTCCAGTCGACGGGCCGCGGCACGGAGACTTCCCCTGTGGCCCGCTGCCCAACCCCGTCGGTGCGCGCGACTGCCATGGCCGCACGTGGAGGACTCGGCGTCCCAGTCCGCGGCCAGGGCGCTGATCAGCTACTCGGCCATCCACATCTCCTGCGGGCGGGACGGACCGGGCTGGTCCGTCCCGCCCGTTGGCGGTGGGCGCCGTCAGCGGCCGGCTCCGCGGTGCGCGGCCGGCGGGCGCGGGTCGCTTTCGGCGCGGTCGGCGGGTTCGATCGTGCGGCGTTTGACGACCAGCAGGACGATCAAAGCGACTTGGAGCACGATCGGCAGGACCATGCCGGGCGATGCCTTCGGGTCGGCGCCGACGGCGTTGGAGATGAGGCTGAAGTCCCACATCCCGTGGACGAGCATCGGCAGGAGGAGGGTGCCGCCGACGCGCAGGCAGAGGTAGAAGAAGTAGCCGGAAGTGGAGACGATCACGGCCTGGAGCAGCGCCTGGGCGCCTTCGCCGAAGGCGTTGCTGACGTGGACGATGCCGAAGACCACGGAGGAGTAAAGGGCGACCTTGCCCTCGCTGAGCCCGGCGCGCTTGAAGACCTGCACGCCGATGCCGCGGAACATCAGCTCTTCGCCGATGCCGACGAACAGGGTCATCACGATCAGGCTGAGGACGAGGGCGAGCGACTGGTCGGCGAGGTTGGGGTAGTTCACCGCGAGGACGGCGACGACGAGCATGGAGATCGGCACGAAGCGCACCCAGCGCCGCACGGGTGCGCGGTAGGCCATGACGCTGCCCCACCAGCCGAGCCAGGTCACCACCGCGGCGCCGAAGAGGACCGACAGGCCGATCGGGATCACGCCGTTGCGGATGACCGCGTCGGTGGTCGGGAACTGGCTGTCGCCGCCGCTCCGGTCGACGCCGATGAGCGCGCCGAGCCCCTGGAGGATCGCGAGGTAGACGACGACTGGGCGGTGTCTTCCGATGTCACGCCCACAGGAGGAGCGAGGCGAGGGTGACGGCTGTGCGGCGGGCGCACCGGCGCCTTCCGGCCTGTGGTGAACCGCACTTTCGGTCTGGACGAGATCGTCGCCGCGCACCGCTCCACGGGAGCGGACGCTCAGGTGGGCAAGATCGTCGTCACCGTGGATCACTGACCGGCGCCCGGCGTCGGCCGTGTCAGCGATCGGAAAGCCGCAGCGGAGTGGGGTCGGGGGCGTCGAAGTACCCCCAGGAACTGTTCGACCTCGTCGAGAGTGCCCTTGGTGACGGCGGCCTGGCCGGCGCCGACGGCTTTCGCGAAGGCCCCGAACACGGACGTGGCGGGGGGGGCGGCGGCCGCGGGGGGGGGGGGGCGCGGCCCTTGTGTTTGTGGGGGGGGGGGGGGGGGGGGGGGCGGGCCCCCCCCCCCGGGGGCCCCCCCCCCCCGCCGCGGCGAGGCGGTCCAGCTTGTCCTGCTCCAGCGTGAAGCCGGTGACCGAGTAGCCGGCCTTCA
>NZ_JBEXPT010000070.1:0-35622 GCF_040612195.1 Streptomyces sp. NPDC006450
CTGGACGTGTCCAGCCCCGCCGGCGTTCGAAGCGCGGGGTCCCGGGGGAGCCCGGGGAACGGGCGAAGGGCGCGGGACTTCGCCCCGCGCGGCGGTGCACCCGCACGTCTGGCCCCGTCGGGACGGGCGCAGGCGGGGGTATCGCCCTACCGTGGGTCGGGAGCCGCACGCGCGAAGGGATACGAGATGACCGAATCCGCCGCCACAGGGAGCACCGCCAAGCCCCCCGCCGAGCGCGGGAGGACGAGCATCGCCGACGGCGTCGTCGAGAAGATCGCCGGCCTGGCCGCCCGCGAGGTGGTCGGCGTGCATGCCATGGGCAGCGGCAGCGGCCTCTCCCGTACCTTCGGCGCCGTCCGCGACCGCGTCCCCGGCGGGGCGAAGTCCGCCGTCAGCCGGGGCGTGAAGGCGGAGGTCGGCGAGGTGCAGACCGCCCTCGATCTGGAGATCGTCGTGGAATACGGCGTGTCGATCCGGGACGTGGCCCGGGCCGTCCGTGAGAACGTCGTCTCGGCGGTGGAGCGGATGACCGGCCTCGAGGTCGTGGAGGTCAACATCGCGGTCAGCGACGTCAAGCTGCCGGACGAGGACGACGAGGAGCCGGAGTCCCGACTGCAGTAGAGGAGCCCGCATGAGCATGGCCGTCGTCGGCCTGGTGGCCGGCATGGCACTGGGGTTCGCCGGGTACTTCGGGGGCTTCGGGGCCTTCCTGCTGGTGGCCGCCCTCGGCGCCGTCGGCTTCGTCGCGGGCCGGTTCCTCGACGGGGACCTGGAACCGGGGGACTTCTTCCGCCCCCGGGGCGGCCCCGGGGACCGGGATCGTGGCCACGGCCGGGACCGGGACCGGGACCGGTGAGCACCCCCCGCCCCACCCCGCTCCGGGTGCCCGCCGCCGAGCGGGGAGCCACCCGGATCGCCGACCGGGTCGTGGCGAAGATCGCCGCCCAGGCCGCCCGGGAGGCGCTGACCCAGCCCCCTCCGGACGCGGCCCCGCCGCTCGCCACCGTCACCGTGCACCACGACATCGCGCGCGTACGGGTGGTCCTGGAGCTCGCCTACCCCGACGACCTCGCCGCCCGTTGCGCGGCCGTGCGCCGTCACGTCGCCCTGCGCGTCGAGGAGTACGCGCAGATGGCCGTACCGGAGGTGGACGTGGACATCGAGCACCTGCGCCCCGCGCGGCCCACCGCCGGGCGGGACCGGCGGGTCCGGTGAGCGCCCGCTTCCGGTCGCCCCGGCGGTTCCCGGCGGCCGTGGGGGCGTTCGCCGTCCTCGGGGTCGCGGGGCTGTTCCTGTACGACCTGGCCGCTGTACGGGCCCAACGCCCCGGGATGCGCTGGCGCGAGGAGCTCTCCCGGGCGCTGGAGCGGCACACCCCGGCCGACCCCGGGGTGCTGATCGTCGGCGGAGTCCTGGCCGCGGCCGGGGCCCTGCTGCTCCTGTACGCCCTCACCCCGGGCCTGCGCGGGATCCTCACGATGAGATCGGGGCACGCGGAGGTCCGGGGCGGACTGGAACGCAAGGCCGCCGCGCAGATCCTGCGCGACCGGGTCATGGAGGTGGCCGGGGTGCGGTCGGTGCGGGTCAGCGTGGGCCGGTCCCGCCTCGGGGTCCGGGCCGTGTCCCACTTCCGCGAACTGGACGACGTACGGGCCGATCTGGACGCGGTGCTGGCCGTCGGCGTCGAGGAGCTGGGGCTGGCCCACGCGCTGCGGCCGAGGGTGCGGGTGAACCGCCGGTGACCCTCGGGACGGTGAACCGGGTCCTGCTCGCGCTGCTCGGACTGGTCCTGCTGGCGGCGGGGGCGTCGTTGCTGACCGCGTCCGGGCCGTTCGGGGGCCGCCGCGAACCCCTGCTGGCGCCGCACGGGCGGGGCTGGCCGGCGCCCTGGTGGGCGGTGCTCGCCGCGCTCGGGGTCTGCGTCCTGCTGGCGCTGTGGTGGCTGCTGTCCCAACTGCGGCGGGCCCGGCTCGCGGAGGTGCTCGTCGACACCGGGGACGGGGCGTTCGCGGTGCTGCGCGGGCGGGCCCTGGAGGAGGCCGTCGAGGCCGACGTCCAGGAGGCCGTGGAGGGCGTGGCCCGGTGCCGGGTCAGACTGCGGGGGCGGCGCGGGGCCCCCGCCCTGCGGGTCGCGCTGGAGCTGGAGCCGCAGGCGGTGCCGGCCGACGTGCTGGCGGCCCTCGCCGGCCCGGTGCTGGGCCGGGCCCGCACCTCGGCCGCGCTCGCGGCCCTCCCGGCGGAGGCCCGCCTCCACGTCACCCCCCGCCGGGCGCGACGGGTGACGTGACGGCGGGGAAGCCACGTCCCGGACGGCCGAACCCCGGCGCGGGACGGCTCAGAAGCCGTGCCGGGAGCCGCCGTCCACCGGGAGCATGACGCCGGTCAGGTAGGAGGCCGCCGGGGAGAGCAGGAACGCCGCCGAGCGGCCGAACTCCTCCGGGGTGCCGTACCGCCGCAGCGGGATCCCCGCCTCGTTGCGGTCGCGGGCGGCGGCCGCGTCCCCCGACAGGGCGTCGAGTTCGCGGACCCGGTCGGTGTCGATGCGGGCGGGCAGCAGGCCGACCACCCGGATGCCGCGCGGGCCCAGTTCCACGGAGAGGGACTTCGCGAAACCGGCCAGGCCGGGGCGCAGGCCGTTGGAGATGGTGAGGCCCGGGATCGGCTCGTGCACGGAGCCCGACAGGACGAAGCCGATGACCCCGCCGTCGGAGAGCTCGGCTGCCGCCGCCCGCGCGAGGCGGACCGCGCCGAGGAAGACCGACTCGAAGGCCGCCGCCCACTGCTCGTCGGTGTTGTCCGCCGCCGAACCGGGCGCCGGGCCGCCGACGCTGATGAGGATGCCGTCGAGGCGGCCGAAGTGCTCCCGGGCCGCGGCGACGAGCCGGGAGGCGGCCCCGGGGTCGGAGTTGTCGGCGGCCACGCCGACCGCGTTCGGGCCCAGTGCCTTCGCGGCGGCCTCGGCGCGCCCCGCGTCCCGGCCGGTCAGTACCACCTTGGCGCCGTCGGCGGTCAGTTCGCGGGCGGAAGCGTAGCCGAGGCCCCTGGTGGCGCCGGTGACGACGTAGACACGGTCCTTCAGTCCAAGATCCATGCCCGACACGCTACGCGGTCGCCGCCGGCTCCCGCTCGGAAGCGGCGGTCCCGGCGGCGGCCGCCGCCGCGCGGTCGCGCTTCTCGCGCCGGACGAGCACGATCCAGCCCACCGGCACCGCGCAGGCGAACATCCACCACTGCACGGCGTACGCCATGTGCGCCCCGATCGAGTCGTGGTCGGGCTCGGCGACCACCTCGGGCGTGCCGTCGGCCGGGACCGGCGCGGTGAGTTCCAGGTAGCCGCCGAGGACGGGCCTGCCCAGGTACTGCGCCTGCCGGGCGCTGTTGATCAGCATCACCTGGCGGTCCGGCAGGCCCTTGCGGTCCTTGATCCCGCTGCCGCCGCTGGTCTCGTCGGCCTTCAGCCGTCCGGTGACCGTGACCTCGCCGGTTGGCGCGGCCGGCACCGGCGGGTAGGCGCGCGGGTCGTCGCCGCCCGCGATCCAGCCGCGGTTGACGAGCACCACCCGGCCGTCGGCCAGGACCAGCGGGGTGAGGACGTGGAAGCCGACCTTGTCGTCGTTGTCGGTGCGCATGCGCACGACGACCTCGTGCGCGGAGTCGTAGGTGCCGGTGGCGGTGACGGCACGCCAGTAGTCGGCACGGGGGACCACGTGGCCCGGGGAGGTGACCTCGGTCATGGGGACCGGCTGCGCCCGCAGGTTCGCGTCGATCAGCTCGTTCTGCGCGACCCGGTGCTCATGACGGTGGAACTGCCAGAACCCCAGCTTGATCATCGCGGGGATCAGGGCGAGGCCGATGAGGGTGAGGCACACCCACTGCCGGGTCAGCACAAAGCGGTACACGCCCACGACGGTACCCCCAGCGGCGAGGACCCCGGCGGCCGGGTGGCCGTCCGGGGTCGTGGCGGAGGGGACGGAGGGGAGTGAGGGGGGAAGGGAGCCGTGGGGGAGGGGGCCGGAGTCAGACGTGGTCGGTGATGCCCACCTTCCCCTCCGCGCGGGCGCAGTGCCCTCCGCAGAACCACTGTCCCTCGACCTCGACGCCCTGTCCGATGATCTGGACCCGGCAGTGCTCGCAGATGGGCGCCATGCGGTGGATGGCGCAGGAGAAGCAGTCGAAGACGTGCACAGCACCCTGTGCGTGGACTTCGAAGGACATGCCGTAATCGTTCCCGCAGACTTCGCAACGTGCCATGCGCGGCATGCTGCGCAGGGCGGACCGCCGGAACAAGATCCACCGGGGTGAGTCGCCGAGCGTGCACCCGGCCGGCCCAACGGGCGGACCCCGAACCTCCCGGGGGTCAGTCCCCCGCCGGAGCGACGTCCCGCAACAGCTGGGTGAAGGCGGCCTCGTCGACGACGGGGGTTCCGAAAGATTTCGCCTTCACCGTCTTGGAGGTCGAGGAGTCGGGGTCGTTCGTCACGAGCAGGCTCGTGAGCCGGGACAGGCTCGTCGCGACGTGCAGGCCGGCCTCCACCGCGCGGTCCTCCAACAGCTCCCGGTCCACCGAGGTGTCGCCGGAGAACGCGATCCGCATGCCCTGCCGGAGCGGGGTGCCGTCCACCCACCGACCCGGGTTCGGGTACGGGCACGGCGGCCGCTTGCGCGAGGCCCGCCAGCTCGACCCGGCATTCCCGCCGCCCGCTCCGTACGAGGCCTGGTACCCGACGCGCGGGGCGGCGGGCGTGTCCGACCACTCCGTCAGCGGCCGGCATTCCAGCAGGGGCAGCCGTACGTTGTCCCGCGCGGCCGCGTGCAGGGACGGACGGAACGCCTCCGCGAGGACCCGGGCGTCGTCGAGCGCGTGGTGGGCGCGCTGCTGGACCACGCCGAAGTGCGCGGCGAGCGACTCCAGCTTGTGGTTGGGCAGCGGGAGGTTGAGCTCCTTCGACAGGGCGATGGTGCACAGCCGCTGGCGCACCGGGGCGGTGGCCTCGGCCCGCGCGTACTCGCGGGCGATCATCTGCCAGTCGAAGATCGCGTTGTGCGCGACCAGCACCCGGTCGGCGAGCCGGCCCGCGAACTCCTCGGCGATGTCCTTGAAGAGCGGCGCGTCCTGGAGCATGTCGCTGGTCAGACCGTGGATCCACACAGGTCCGGGGTCCCGGAGCGGGTTGACCAGCGTGTACCAGTGGTCCTCGACGTTGCCCTGAGCGTCGAGCCGGTAGACGGCGGCGGAGATTATCCGGTCGTCGCGAGCGAGCCCGGTGGTCTCCACGTCGACGACCGCGTACCCCTGTGGGTACGCGGTCGGCCACATCGTCTCTGCGGTCGTACGGTCGGCGAGCATGGTCACAGAGGATATCGGCCCGCGCCGACACTCGAAGCCCTACGGCCTTTCAGCCCAGCTCCGCCACGAGGTCCCCGGCCGTCACCCGGGCGAAGGGCCCGGGTACTTCGGCGGGCCCGGGCAGGAGCACGCAGGCCGTACCCGAACCACCTTCGGGGGCCGCGACCGCACGGGTCAGCGCCAGGAACGCGCGTTTCCCCGCGGCCAGTTCGGCGGCCTCCGCGTCCGCGTCCGCGCGGGCCCGGCGCTCCTCGGGCGGCTCCTGGGCGGCGATCCGCGCGGCGAACGCGGCCGGTTCCTCGCCGGAGGCGGCCCGGTACAGCCACACCTCGCCGGTCGCCGAAGTCTCCGTGGCCCGTCGGACGACCGCCACCTCACGGGTGCGTGCCGCCGCCCGCCAGACGGTGAGGTCCCACAGGGTGGTGCGGGTGCCGGAGGTGAAGTGGGCCCATGCGTCCGAGGCCGCGGCCGCGACCCGGTCGCCGTGCGGGATGACGCTTTCGAAGGCGTCCGACGGCGGCAGGCGCAGGTCCGCCCACAGTGCCCGCCGTCCGGCCAGGTCCACGACCACCGGCACCCGGGCCCGCGTCACCGGACCGCTGAGGTCGAAGCGCCGGCCGACCGCGCGCGGATGGTCCGGGGCCGTGTGCGGGCCGTCCGCGGGCCGGGCCGTGAACCCGGTGAAGGCCCGGTCCAGTTCCTCGAACGGCACCCCGCTGTAGCCGGACACCAGCGGGACCGCGTACGCGTCCCCGTGACCGGCGAGCCCCGCCAGGTCCAGGTCGACGTACTCCGTGTCCCCCTCCCGTACGGGTACCGGTGCGGGCGCCCAGTCGAAGCCGGCCGCGTGCACGGCGCCGGCCCTTGCCCTCCCGTGCACCGGTCGGTCGCGGTCGCACAGGCCGGTGAACCGCCAGTCGGCGTCGAAGAAGGCCACCGCCAGGTCCAGGTGCGCCACCTGGTCCCGGGCCCCGGTCCAGTGCAGGAACAGCCGCAGCGCCTCGCCCGCGGGCAGCGCCAGGACACTGCCCCGGGGCACCGTGACCGGCGACCCGGCGCGGGCCTGCTGCCCCGAGGGCACGGGCAGGTCCGCGAGTTCGCGGTCCAGGACGGCGAGCTCGTACGGTTCCCCCTCGGCGAGGGCGAACCGGCGCAGCACCTCCGCCTCCAGCAGGGCCGCCGCCGCCGCGACGAGCGGGCCCGGAAGCGGCGGGCGCTCCTCCGCCACGGACCGGATGTGGCCGGCCGGGCCCTTGGGGAAGAACACGCGCCGCGAGCCGGTCCGGTCCCGGGCGCGCCCGCGCAGGGCCCCGAGCGCGGCCAGCAGCGGGCCCGCCCCGACGAAGGGGAGCCCGCGGGCCAGTTCCCGGGTCAGCTCCGGGACCGGGCGGTCGCCGGCGTGCAGGCGCAGCAGGTGGTCGAGGCGCAGGACGAGCTCCTGCGGGCGCTCCCCGGCCACCGCGGCGGCGGCCCCGGGATCCGCCCCGGCCAGGGCCTGCTCCAGCCGCCCGGTCCAGGTCGCGGGCCGGAGCCGGTTCCCCTCGACGCGTACGGCGTCCGGATGCGCGGCGGCGCCCTCCCGCAGGGCCGCGCCCAGGGCGCCGGAGAGGTCGGTGCCCCGGAGCACGGCGAAGGCCAGGGCGGCCCGTGGATGGCGGGCGTACCCCTCGAAGGGGTGCAGGGTCTCGGCGGCCCGCTTCCAGGCGGTCGGATACCGCAGCAACTCCTCGACGAGGCCGGGAGCGGGCAGCGCGTCGAGTACGCCGAGCAGTGCGCGGCGCAGCGGCCGGGCGGGCGAGCGGAACCCGGACGGCGGCGGCGCGAGCAGCCCCGGATCCCCTCCGGACAGCGCGGCGAGGAGCCGCAGCACGTCGGTGGCGCAGGTCAACCGCCCGGCGAGCAGCGGCAGCACGGCGTCCCGCGGGGCGGGTCCGGTCAGCAGGCGGGCCAGGACCAGCGCGAGGGTCTGCGGTACGGGGATCCGCGCGGGCAGCCAGCCGAGCCCGGCCGGGGCCAGGCGGAGCAGCAGCGGCAGGTCGGCGTGGTCCTCGGGGGACAGCGGCGCCGGCCGGGCGAGCAGCGGGGTGAGCACCCGGGCGGCGTCGGCCGCGGGGTCGGTGCCGAGCCGCAGCAGCCGGAGCGGCCCGGGCGGGATCCCGCTCCCGTCGCTGCAGGGCGCGCGGTGCCCCGCGGAAGGGCGGACCTCGGTGGAATCGGAGAGGAAGGGCCCGGACGGGTCGACGGGGCGCAGACAGACGGGGCAGCCGGTGGGGTCGGCGCCCTCCCGGCAGGAGCCGCAGACGAGATGGGCGCACGGGGCGACGGGACGCACCGGCCGGGTCTCCGCGCAGACGGCGCAGGGTCGGGCGGGGTCCCGGCGCAGCAGGGAGAGGACGCGGTCGGTGTACCAGCTCTCGGTGTCGCGCGGGATGGAGAAGGGGAAGCGGCGGAAGGCGGGCCGGGGCCCCCGGCGGGTGTCCGCGAGCCCGTCGGTCAGCGCCAGCAGGTGCGAGCGCTCCTCTGCGAGATCGGTCGGCGCGAGGACGGCCAGGGCGGCGTACAGCTCCCGGCTCAGGGTGTGGCCGCGTTCGAGGAGTTCGCCCTCCAGCGGGCGGACCCCCTCGGTGCCGGGCGAAGCGGCGGCCGGCGGCCGGTCGACGTAGACGGTCCGGAGCCGGCGCAGCATGAGTTCTTCGACGGATCGGGTGACGGGCACGGTCCTGGTTTCCCTCCGCGAACGGAAAACGGGGGCGGAGAGAGGGCGCGCGGACTTTCCGTGAAAGGGAGAGGATGCACGCCGGGGAGCCGCCCCCGCGGGGCAGATCCCATCACGGTCGGCCGCGCGACGGCAAGCCCGTTACCCGGCCGGTGGCGTCAGCAGGGCTTTCACCAGGGCCCTCAGGGTGAGTTGGAAGAGCCGCTCGGGCTCCACCGGCCGGGCCAGCGCGCGGGCCAGCGGCGGGTCGTGCGGGGCGTCGGCCGGGTCCCAGAGTTCGCTCTCGGCGGGTGACTGGGCGGGGGAGCGTTCGCGATTGCGCTCGACCAGGACGAAGCCGATGATCTGGAACTGGATCGCGCGGACCGCGTCGGCGGCCCGGGTCCCGCGCAGGCCGGCCGCGTGCACCTCGTGGACCAGGGCCTGCTGGGCGGGCAGGAACATCCGGTCGGTGAGGCCGCGCTCGTGGACCATCGCGATCAGGTGCGGGCGCTCGCGCAGCTCGCGGCGCAGGGTGCGGGCGACCGAGAGGATGCGGTCGCCGGGGTCGCGGCCGGCCGGCCGGATGGCGCCCACCTCCTCCACGGTCCGCTCCACGAGGGCGTCGAGCAGGGATTCGCGGTTGCCGACGTGCCAGTAGATGGAGGTCACCGCGGTGCCCAGCTCGGCGGCGAGCTTGCGCATGGTGAGGGCGGCCGGGCCGTGCTGTTTGACGAGGGAGGCGGCGGCGTCCAGCACCTCGTCGCGCGTCAGCGTGGTTCTGGCCATCGTTGCCGTCCCAACTTTCTGTCGATCCGTCAGATCGGGTGCGTGCAGGGGTCTTTACCCTTCATCGGTCCCGGTGTAACTGTGTTACAGAACCAGCTGCGTCAGAACCGACTGCGTCCTAGACGAAGGATGGTGCGATAGATGGCACGCGTACGGTACGGAGCGCGCACCGAGGCCGAGATCGCCGCTTCGCGCGAGAAGAGTTCCAAGCTCCCCGACATCTGGTCCACCGGTGTGGTGGCCGTGTGGGAGACCGACCCGGACGTGGTGGCGGCGGTCCTCCCGCCGCCGCTGAAGCCCACGGAGCGGCCCCTGGTGCGGGCCAACATCAGCAAGGTGGACCTGCCCGGCTACCCGCTCGGCGCCGGCTCGGTGGCCGTCGCCGCCCAGCACGACGGGGTCGAGGGCTGGTACCCGCTCGTCATGCCGATGAGCATGGAGCGCGCCCTGATCGGGGGCCGCGAGGTCTTCGGCGAGCCGAAGAAGCTCGGCGAGATCACCGTCGAGCGCGAGGGCCTCGTCGTCAGCGCCTCCCTCGCCCGGCACGGGATCGCCTTCGTGGAGGTGCGCGGGGCGGTGGACCGCGAGCTGCCGCTGCCCGAGCCCGCCGTGAAGACCGACTTCTACTTCAAGTTCCTCCCCGCGGTGGACGGCTCGGGCTTCGACGCCGATCCGGTGCTGGTGCACTGCACCCGCAACGAGAAGGTCCGCAAGCTGGAGCACATCACCGGCGACGTGGTGCTCCGCGAGTCGATGTTCGACCCCGTCGCCGACCTCCCCGTACGCCGCCTCGTCGAGCTCACCATCGGGGAGAAGACCACCGACCAGAGGGGCCGGGTCGTCGAGCGGGTCAGCGCCCAGGCCCTGCTCCCGTACATCCACCAGCGCTACGACGACCCGATGCAGATCCTCGACGGACCGCCCGAGGGGAGCGTCTGATGCGACTCGAACCGGGACAGGTGGCCGTCGTCACCGGCGCCGCGAGCGGCATCGGCCTCGCCATGGCCCGCCGCTTCGCCGCCGAGGGGCTGAAGGTGGTCCTCGCCGACGTGGAGGAGGGCGCCCTGCGCAAGGCCGCCGACGAACTCGCCGCCGACGGGGCCGAGGTGCTCGCCGAGATCGTCGACGTCAGCGACCGCGACTCCGTGATCTCCCTCGCGGACGCCGCGTACGAGGCCTTCGGCGCGGTGCACGTGCTCTGCAACAACGCGGGCGTCGGCTCCGGAGCCGAGGGCCGCATGTGGGAGCACGAGCCCAACGACTGGAAATGGGCCTTCTCCGTCAACGTCTGGGGCGTCTTCCACGGCATCCAGGCCTTCGTCCCCCGCATGATCGCGGCCGGCGGCCCCGGCCACATCGTCAACACCTCCTCCGGCGACGGCGGCATCGCCCCGCTGCCCACCGCCTCCGTCTACGCGGTCACCAAGGCGGCCGTGGTCACCATGACCGAGTCGCTCTACGCCCACCTCAAGGCGGAGGGGGCGGCCATCGGTGCCTCCGTGCTCTTCCCCGGACCGCACATGCTGCGCACCGGCCTGTGGGAGTCCCACCGCAACCGGCCCGAGCGGTACGCCAAGGAGCGCCCGCGCAAGTCCCCGTACCGCAGCCTCGACCAGTACGAGACCGCGATGAAGCAGGCCGGTCACGAAGTGAACTTCACCCCGGTCGAGGACGTCGCGGACCACGTCGTGGACGGCATCCGCGCCGACCGCTTCTGGATGCTGCCCGACAGCGAGCACAGCGACCGGCAGATCCGCGCCCGGTCGCAGTCGATGCTCGACCGCGCCAACCCCGCCTACCTGGAAAGCTTCATCCTTGACTGAGGGTGCCCACATGAACGCCGAGAGCGCGTACGAAGACCCGTACCTGATCATCTCCTCCGACTGCCACGCGGGGCTGCCCACCGAGCAGTACCGCCCCTACCTGGACAGCGCCTTCCACCCGCAGTTCGACGCATTCCTCGGCGAGCGCGACGCCCGCCGCGCCGAGGCCACCAAGCTGGGCGTGCGCAACGAGGCCTTCGCCGAGAAGTGGTTCCACGACCACGAGGAGGGCCTCAAGGGCGGCTGGGACGTCACGCAGCGGCTGAAGGAACTCGACGGCGACGGCGTGGCCGCCGAAGTCGTCTTCCCCGACGCCGACGCCGTGGACAGCCAGACCGCCGCCCCCTTCGGAGTGGGCCTCGGCCTCTCCGGCGACCAGGACCCCGAGCTCGGCATGGCCGGAGCCCAGGCGCACAACCGCTGGCTGGCCGAGTTCGTCTCGGAGAACCCCGAGCGGCACTGCGGAGTGGCCCTGCTGCCCATCACCGGCGATCCCGACAAGGTCGTCGCCGAGATACACCGGGCCAAGGCATCGGGGCTCGGCGCCCTGATGATCCCGGCCATGTGGGTGGACAAGGCCCCCTACCACGACCGGCGCTACGACCCGGTGTGGGCGGCGGCGGCCGAGACGCAGATGCCGATCGTCACCCACTCGGGGTCCTCGCCGCGCCACGAGTACGGGGACCACCTGGGCATCTTCGTCTCCGAGGTCACCTGGTGGCCGGCCCGCCCGCTGTGGTTCCTGCTCTGGTCCGGGGTCTTCGAGCGACACCCGGGGCTGAAGTTCGGCGTCGCCGAGTCGGGCTGCTGGTGGCTGCCGAACCAGCTCTGGTTCATGGACCGCCTCTACCTCGGCGCGCACGGCGGCAAGAAGCTCTCGCCGTTCGAGGAGCTGAAGCGGCCGCCGAGCGAGTACCTGGACCGGCAGGTGTTCATCTGCGCCACCAACACCAAGCGGCGCGAGCTGGCCCAGCGCTACGAGATCGGCGTCGACAACATCCTGTGGGGCTCGGACTTCCCGCACCCCGAGGGGACCTGGCCGAACACCCGGAACTGGCTGAAGAACACCTTCCACGACATCCCCGTCGAGGAGACCCGCCGCATGCTGGGCCTGGCCGCGGCGGAGGTCTTCGGCTTCGACACCGAGAAGCTGGCGCCGATCGCCCGCCGCATCGGCCCCACCCCCGCCGAGCTCGGCCAGAGCGCGGACCAGGCGGCCGTCGAAGCCTCGTGGTCGCGCTCGCGCGACGTGGGCCGGCACTGGCTGACCGACAACGACTTCCCGGTCCTGGGGGTGAACCAGTGACCGAGGCGAGCGCCACGACCGGTATGAGCGGCACGACCGGCACGACCGAGGTGCCCGACCGCTACACGGTCATCTCGGCCGACTGCCACGCGGGCGCCGACCTGCTGGACTACAAGCCCTACCTGGAGAAGCGCCACCACGAGGAGTTCGACGCCTGGGCCGCGACCTACGTCAATCCGTACGAGGACCTCCTCGCGGACACGGCCGACCGCAACTGGAACTCGGCCCGGCGCCTGGCCGAGCTCGAGGCCGACGGGATCGTCGCGGAGGTGCTCTTCCCCAACACCATCCCGCCGTTCTTCCCCAAGGCCTCGCTGATGGCCCAGCCCCCGACGGCTGCCGAGTACGAGATGCGCTGGGCCGGACTCCAGGCCCACAACCGGTGGCTGGCGGACTTCTGCGCGGACGCGCCGGGCCGCCGGGCGGGCGTGGTCCAGATCCTGCTCAACGACGTGGACGCGGCGGTCGAGGAGATCCGCCGCACCCGCAACGCGGGCCTGACCGGCGGCATCCTGCTGCCGGGCGTCCCGCCGGGCTCCACCGTTCCCGAGCTCTACTCGCAGGTCTACGACCCGATCTGGGCCGTCTGCGACGAGCTGGACGTCCCGGTCAACCACCACGGGGGCTCCGCCTCGCCGCCACTGGGCGACGAGCCGGCGGCGCGGGCCGTCTTCATGGTGGAGACCACCTGGTTCTCCCACCGGGCCCTGTGGCACCTCGTCTTCGGCGGGGCCTTCCGCCGCAACCCGGGCCTGAAACTGGTCCTGACGGAGCAGGGCTCCGGCTGGATCCCGGGCGTGATCGAGATGCTGGACTACTACCACGGCCGCCTGGTCGCGGCCTCGGCCACCGCCGAGGCCAAGTTCGGCGCGGGGCTGGCCGAGTCCATGGGCAAGGGACCCGGCGAGGTCTGGCGGGACAACTGCTTCGTGGGAGCGAGCTTCATGCGCCCCCACGAGGTCCCGCTGCGCGGCCGCATCGGCCTCGACAAGATCATGTGGGGCAGCGACTACCCCCACGACGAGGGCACCACGCCCTACTCCCGCGAAGGCCTGCGCATCGCCTACGCGGGCCTGCCCCGCGAGGAGGTCGCCGCCATGGTCGGCGGCAACGCCGCCCGGGTGTACGGCTTCGACCTCGCCCTCCTCGACGCGGTGGCCGCCAAGCACGGCCCCCTCGTCTCGGAGGTCGCGCAGCCCCTGACGGAGGTCCCGGCGGGAGCCACCAGCCCGGCCTTCGCCCGCGGGGGCTCGGTCCGGGTCTGGTAGCACCTCGGTCCGTTCCGGCGGCACCCGCGCCCCGCCGGAGCGGCTCAGTCCCTGCGGACGAGCCGCTCCGGCGGGATCAGCTCCGCCCCGGTGACGTGCGTGCCCAGGCGCAGCTCGATCACGAGCTCCTCCAAGGGGGCGAGCGGCGACAGGTCCACGGTCCCCAGGCATTCGCTCAGCACCAGCCGGCGCAGCGCCGGGAAATCGCGCAGCGCCTCCAGGGTGCCCTCCAGCGCGCACCGGATCAGGACGAGCCGGCCGAGGCGCTCGTACGGCAGGAGGGCCCCGGCCGAGACGGGCGCGGCGTGCCGGATCTGCAGGCCGGTCAGTCCCCTGAGCGGCAGCGAGCGCACCAGGTGCCGGTACTGGCCGCTCCCGGCGACCGTCAGTTTCTCCACCCGTGGCCAGCGCTCGATCCCGTCGAGCGTCATCCGGCGGGCGCCCTGCCACAGGTGCAGCGCGGTCAGCGAGTCCGCGGCGGGGACGTCACCGATCCGCCGCTGCTCCGGCTCGAATCCGATGACGAGCGAGCGCAGGCCGGCCGCACCCGCCAGCGGGGCGAGCGAGAGGTCGTCCCGCAGGTAGCCGAAGGCGAGGCTGTCCGCCCGCAGTTCGCGGACCACGTCGATCCCGGTGACCTTCGGGCAGTCCAGGACGCCGAGGTGCCGCAGGCCCGTCCGCCCGGCCAGCGGCGACAGGTCGGCGAGCCGCGCGTTGCGGTGCAGGATCAGCGACTCCAGGTCCCGCCGCCCGGAGATCTCCCGCGGCACCGGGCCGTCCCAGGTGACGTGCAGCCGCTGGACGTGCGGCAGCCGGTCCAGGGCCCGGAGTTGCCCGGCGGTGCGCACGTGCAGGTGGGCCGCGCGCATGGGGGCGTCCGCGAGCACCGTGTCCGCGTAGGCGTCCACGGGGAACCGCCCCCAGGCGTCGGACAGTTCGCGGCCCACTTCGTAGCGGTCGTCGGTCCGGAAGCCCGCGATCACCTGGAGGGCCCGGTCACCGCCGACCAGCGCCGCGGTACGGATCGTCGCGGCGGCCTCGTCCTCGGTGAGCCCGGCCGGCTCCGGCAGCAGCTCCAGGACCAGCTCGCCCGCCTTGGCCAGCTCCCCCGCCTGGCTCGGGGAGCGCGGCGGCAGCAGCCGAGCCGTACGGGCCTCCACCTCGCGCCAGACCTCCGGGTCCAGCTCCGGCGCGTGCTCCAGGCAGGCGGCCGCGAGCAGCACCAGGCGGCTGCGGTCGGCTTCGACCTGGTCGGCGCGGTGCAGCAACTGCCGCAGCAGCGAGGCGCGTTCGTCGGGGCGGGCGTGCCCCACGGCCATCCGGACCACGTTGTCCCAGGTGTCCTCGTGGGCGTTGCGCACCAGGACGCCGAAGTCCCGCGCCTCCACGGCCGCCTTGGCACCGAGGTAGTCCTGGAAGGTGCGGTGGACGAACAGCACCGAGCCCGGCACCGGCTCCCGGAGCAGTCCGCTGCGGATCAGCAGGTGCCGGAACACCGTCTGCGCGCTGCCCTGCGCCTTGACCTGCGGCATGGCGTCGAGCGATTCCGCGATCATCCCGATCGCCTCCTCGGCGGAGGCCTCCACCTGCCCGTTGCGGATCAGCCAGTACGCGAGCCGTTGGAGCAGCAGGGTCTGCTCGTCCCGGCTGAGGTAGACGCCCTCGACCCCGGAGATGTCCCGTTCGCTGTCGCGGCGGATCAGCAGCATGTCCAGTGCCGCGTCGTAGAGCTCCTTGCGGGCCCGGGGCAGGTGCATCCGGCGGTCCCGGTTCAGGGCGCACAGCAGGGCGCACATCAGGGGGTTCGTCGCGAGCCGGCCCAGGTCCCGGCGGGTGCCGACGGCCTGCAGGAGCGCCTTCTCGTACCGGTCGAGCAGCTCGCGTTCCCGCTCCCGGCCGACGCCCTCGCCGTCGGCCTCGGCGCGGGCGGATTCGTGCCAGTGCGTGATGAAGGCGCCGACGTCGTCGCGTTCCATCGGCAGCAGTGCGAGCGAGGAGAAGCCCTGGGCGGTGAGCCAGTCCTCCGGTACGGCCGAGGGGCGGGTGGTGACCACGAAGCGGACCGCCGGGTACGCGGTGAGCAGCTCCCGGAGCCAGGCCTCGGTCCGGCTGCGCAGGCGCGGCGGCACCTCGTCGACCCCGTCGACCAGGACCAGCGCCCGCCCGGCGGAGAGGAGCCGCTCGACCCAGCCCTCCGGGGCCGTCAGCGGGACGCCGGTCGCGGTCAGCCAGTCCCCGGGCCGGGGGAGCCCGGCGGGGGAGTTGAAGGAGCGCAGCGGCAGGACGAAGGGGACCAGGGTGTTCCAGTCGCGCAGTTGGGGCCCGAAACTGCTGCGGGCGGCGTTCAGGGCCAGCCACTGGACGAGGGTGCTCTTGCCCGAGCCGGCCGGGCCGCGCAGCAGGACCCGCTCCGCGGCGTTCAGGGCCACCTCGGCCGTGACCGGGGTCTGCAGGCCGGGCTCTTCCAGGAGCTGTGCGCCGCTGACGGCGAGGCTGATGTAGGCGAGGTCCAGGGGCCAGTCCTGGCGGTCCTGGCTGAAGGTCAGTCCGAAGAGCTGGACCCGCGCCTGGGCCCGGGCCACGTGGTGTGCGTACTCCTCCTCGAACCGTGCCGCCCGGTCGGCCGGGGCACCGCCGTTGCCCTCGCCCTCGCTCCCGCCGGGCGTACCCGCGCCGGCCGGGCTCCCGCCCGCCGGGTCCTGCGGGCCGCTCCCGCCCGCCGCGCGGCACAGGGCGAACAGCTCCCGGTAGGCGGCGGCCGCGGCGGGGCTCAGGGAGGCGTCCGGCGGGGGCGCCGCCGCGGGCACCGGCCCGGGGCCCGCCGTGAAGAGGGCCCGGGCCTCGCGCGGGCCCAGCGCGGCGAACACCTCGCCGACGGCGGTCACCGCCGCCAGCCGGTCGGGCTCCGCGAGCTCGGCGACCGCCCCGGTCAGCCGGCCCGCCAGCTCGTGCGCGAGGCGTCGTACCGCGGGATCGCCCGGCTTCGCCGGCCTGAGCCGGCGCGCCGGCCCAGGCCGGGCCTTCGCCAGGGCCAGCGCCACCGCCTCGGCGGTCCTTAAGACCGCGGCCGTGAAACCCGCCCCTGAGTCCGTCATCCCCATGCCCTCCCCCTGCCCGGACGCCCTCACCCGGAAGCATCTCGTGAACCGTCGGTAACACCGATGGATACCGATCGGTAACAACCTCTAGCCGAGCCCCCGAACCCGCCTCTATGGTGCGGACATGCCGAACCTGCCCGACGTCGTGCTGTGGTCCATACCCGCCTTCGTTCTGCTCACCGTCATCGAGCTCGTGAGCTACCGCATCCATCCCGACGAGGACGCCGCCGGGTACGAGACCAAGGACGCCGTCACCAGCCTCGGCATGGGGATCGGCAGCCTCGGCTTCGACTTCCTCTGGAAGATCCCGATCGTCGCGATCTACACCGCGGTCTACGAACTCACCCCGCTGCGCGTCCCCGTCCTGTGGTGGACCATCCCGCTGATGCTGCTCGCCCAGGACTTCCTCTACTACTGGCAGCACCGCGGCCACCACGTCATCCGGATCCTGTGGGCCTGCCACGTCGTCCACCACAGCAGCCGCAAGTTCAACCTCACCACTGCCCTGCGCCAGCCCTGGACCAGCGCCACGTCCTGGCCGTTCTACCTCCCGATGATCGCGCTGGGCGTGCACCCGGCCGCCATCGCCTTCTGCTACTCGGTCAACCTCGTCTACCAGTTCTGGATCCACACCGAGCGCATCGACAAGCTGCCCCGGCCGATCGAGTACGTCTTCAACTCCCCCTCCCACCACCGCGTCCACCACGCCTCCCAAGGCGGCTACCTGGACCGGAACTTCGGCGGCATCCTGATCGTCTGGGACCGGATGTTCGGCTCCTGGGTCGGGGAGACCGACAAGCCCGTCTTCGGCCTCACCAAGAACATCGGCACCTACAACCCGCTGCGCGTGGCCACCCACGAGTACGCCTCCATCGCCCGGGACGTCCGCGGGGCCACCACCTGGCGCGAGCGCGCCGGCCGCGTGTTCCGCGGCCCCGGCTGGCAGCCCGCGCAGGCCGCGCCGGCCGAGGCGCCCGCTCCCGCGCCGGCCGAGGCGCCCGCTCCCGCCCCGGAACACGCCGCGTGAGCGCCACCGGATCCACCGAGCGCGCGGGGTCCCGTACGCCCGCCTGGGCGCGCCCCGCCCTTCCCCGGGGCTCCGGCCCCGCCTGCAGGGCGCTGCTCGTCGCCTTCGCCGTCGCCACCGCCCTGGACCTCGGATCCCTGCTGGCGGACTGGCACACCGGGCACCTCATCGCCAAGCCGCTGCTGATGCCGCTGCTCGTCGCCCACGTCATCACCCGCCGGGCCCCCCGGCTGCTGGTCGCGGCCCTGCTCTTCGGCTGGGGCGGCGACCTGGCCCTGCTCTTCGACGCCGATCCGGCCTTCCTGATCGGCATGGGCTCCTTCGCCGCCGGGCACGTCTGCTACCTCGTGCTCTTCCGAGGGCGCGGCGGCATCGGCCGCCGCCGGACGGGCACCGTGCTCGGGGCCGCGTACGCCGCCGCGCTGCTGTCCACCGTCACGCTGCTCTGGAGCGACCTGCCCGCGGAACTGCGGATCCCGGTCGCTGGCTACAGCCTGCTGCTCACCGCCATGGCCTACCGCTCCGGCGTCCTGGGCCTGCGGGCCGGGCTCGGCGGGGCGCTGTTCCTGCTCTCCGACACGCTCATCGCCACCGGGGTCGCCGAGTGGCCCCAGCTGCCCCGTGCGGACTTCTGGGTCATGGCCACCTACGTGGCGGCCCAGTACCTGCTGGCCACGGGAGCACTCGAGGCGGAGCGGGCGTACGGTAGGGAGGCCCTACAGGGCTCAACCACTTCCTAGCCGGAGGATTGCACCACCATGCGCGCCACCGTCATCCACGCCCCGCACGACATCCGCGTGGAGGAGGTGCCCGACGCTGCGATCCAGCGCCCCGAGGACGCCGTCGTCCGCGTCCTGCGTGCCTGCATCTGCGGCAGCGACCTGTGGGCCTACCGCGGCGAGGCCAAGCGCGTGCCCGGCCAGCGGATCGGCCACGAGTTCCTCGGCGTCGTGGAGGAGACCGGCTCCGCCGTCTCGGACCTGCGCGCCGGAGACCTCGTCGTCGCCCCCTTCATGTGGTCCGACGGCACCTGCGCCTACTGCTCCGAGGGCCTCTACACCTCCTGCGAGCACGGCGGCTTCTGGGGCTCGGTGGGCCACGACGGAGGCCAGGGCGAGGCCGTCCGGGTGCCGCACGCCGACGGCACGCTGGTGAAGCTGCCCGCCGACGCCGCCTCCGACGACCACCTGCTGACCGCGCTGCTCGCGCTGTCCGACGTCATGGGGACCGGCCACCACGCCGCGCTCGGCGCGGGGGTCCGCAAGGGCTCCACGGTCGCCGTCGTCGGCGACGGCGCGGTCGGCCTGTGCGGGGTCCTCGCGGCCAAGCGCCTGGGTGCCGACCGGATCATCGCACTGGGCCGGCACGCCGTACGTACGGACATCGCGAAGCTCTTCGGGGCCACCGACGTGGTCGCCGAGCGCGGCGAGGCCGCCGAGGCGGCCGTGCGCGAGCTCACCGGCGGCCAGGGCGCCCACTCGGTCATCGAGGCGGTCGGCACCGCACAGTCCATGCGCACCGCCGTGAACATCACCCGCGACGGCGGGGCCATCGGCTACGTCGGCGTCCCGCACGGCAGCGGCACCGGCCTCGACCTCGGGGTCATGTTCGACCGCAACCTCACCCTGCGCGGCGGCGTCGCGCCGGTCCGCGCGTACATCCCCGAGCTGCTCGCGGACGTGCTCAGCGGTGCGATCGACCCGTCGCCGGTCTTCGACCGGGCGGTCGGCCTGGACGAGGTCCCGGACGGCTACCGGGCGATGGACGACCGCAGCGCGCTGAAGGTCATGATCAAGCCCTGACGCCGGAGCCGCAGGGCCGGCAGCGCCGGAACGTGAGGAAGGGCCGGGCGGGATGTTCCCCGCCCGGCCCTTCTGTGTCTCAGCGGATTCAGCCGGCTTACTTGACGGCCTTCAGCGCGTCGACCACGCCGTAGCCGTAGTAGCCCGTCTGGCCCCAGCCGCTCTCGCAGGTGGTGGCGTCGATCAGGGTGCCCGCAGCGTTGAAGATCTGCGAGGGGCAGGCCGTCTTGGTGGCCTGGCCCTTGAGCATCAACTGGATCATCGCGGGCGTGGCGTACGGGTGGGCGCTCTTGAGGAGCGCCGCGACACCGGCGACGTGCGGGGCGGCCATCGAGGTGCCCTGCTTGTAGCCGTAGCCGCCGCCCGGGACCGTCGACAGCACGCGGCCGTTGGCGTCCGGGGTGGCCGGGACCTGCCACTTGTCGCCGCCGGGAGCGGCGACGTCCACGACGCCGAGGCCGTAGCTGGAGTAGTACGAGCGCAGGCCCTTGTCACCGGTCGCCGACACCGTGACCACGCCCGGGAGCTGGGTGGGCAGGTCGAAGCAGACGCTCGGGTCGATGGTGCGCGGCACCGGGGTGGTGTCGTTCGGGCTGGTGTCGTCGAGGATCGAGTCGCCGGCCAGGTCGTGGTTGGAGTTGCCGGCCGAGGCGACGTGCAGCGTGCCCTTGCGCTCGGCGTACTTGGTGGCGCGGCCGATGGCCTCCACCAGCGCCTTCTGGTCGTCGTCCGCCTTGCAGTTGTAGAGCCAGGGGTCGACGTAGTAGCTGTTGTTGGTCACCTCGATCCCCTTCTCGGCGGCGAACATGAAGCCGCAGACGACCGCCTCGGTGTAGAAGAGGCTGGTCCCGGGCTCGCTCACCTTGATGCCCGCGACCTTGACGCCGGGCGCGACACCGCTGATGCCGATGCCGTTGCGCGGGGCGGCGATGGTGCCGGCCACGTGCGTGCCGTGGTCGCTGCCGTCCGCGTACGGACGCCAGGCACCCTCACTGGTGTCCGCGACGCCGCCGACGCAGTTGGCCGACTGCTCCTTGGAGAAGTTCGGCGCGATGTCGGGGTGAGTGTCGTCGACACCCGTGTCGATGACGCCCACAGTGACGTTCTGGCTGCCATCGTTGATCTTGTGAGCCTGATCGGCCTTGATCGTCCGCAGGTCCCACTGGTTGGACTCCAGCGGCTCCTGACCCTCCTGGGCCGCCGCTGCCGCCTTGGCGGCGTCCGCCGAGCTCAGCTGCTGCGTCGCGCCCTCGTCGGTGGTCTGCACCGGCGAGAGGGGAGCCGTGCGGGTGGCGCCGACCGAGTCGAACAGACCGCGGTTGGCGCGCAGCAGCTTGGCGAAGTCCGGGTTCTGGGAGTGCGCGACGACGACCCCGATCTGCTCATAGGCCGTCACCACCGTTCCACCGGCCCGCTCGATGGCCTTCTTCGCCGCCGTCACCGTGGCATACGTCTTCAGGTTCGCCACGTACGACAGCTTCGGGCCGGTCGTCTCGGCCGCAGAAGTCGTAGCCGCGTCCGCCGTCGCGCCCAGCGGTGCGGCGGAGGCCGCGACCGAGGGCAGGAAGGCGAGCGAGGCCGTGAGCGCCAGGCCGACCGGTATGGCGAGGGCACGCCGGCGGCCGGATCCCAGATGAGCCATGGGTTCTCCAGATCATCCTTGAAAAAGCCGTCCGGGCGCGGTCGCGACGGACGGGTTCATGACAGGCGAACTTAGCGTTTCTGTTCCCCTCTGCGCCATTAGTTCGAGGAATCAGTTCCCAAAGAAACAAACAGGTGTTGAACCACCCCGACGCGCCGGACGTGCCGTTGACAGGGGGGATCGGCACCACCGTCCCCCCACGGAGGTTGTTTTGTCCGTCACCCCCACCGCACCCGCGTCACAAGGAGAGTCCCCCGTGACCACCGAAGCAGCGCCGCCCCCGGGCAGCGCGGGAACGCCGCCGGCGAGCCCCGCGGCCCCCACGGCCGAAGAGTTCGTACGCGTCCAGCAGAGCGGGGAGTTCGCCGAACTGCGCCGCGCCCACCGCGCCTTCGCCTTCCCGCTCACCGTGGCGTTCATCGCCTGGTACCTGCTCTACGTCCTGCTCTCCAACTATGCGGGCGGCTTCATGGGGACGAAGCTCTTCGGCAACATCAACGTGGCCCTCGTCCTGGGCCTCGGCCAGTTCGCGACGACCTTCCTCATCGCCTGGCTGTACTCGCGCCACGCGGCGGCCCGGCTCGACCCCAAGGCCTCGGCCATCAAGGCAAGGATGGAGGCGGGCGAATGAGCGCCCCGCTGTACGTGGCGGTCGCCGGGGCGGCCACGGCGGGTACGACCACCGCCGCCGGCGCCTCCGAGCACCGCCCGCTGATCATCACCCTGTTCGGGCTGTTCGTCGTCGCCACCCTGGCCATCACGGTCTGGGCCGGACGCCAGACCAAGGACGCCGCCGACTTCTACGCGGGCGGCCGCCAGTTCACCGGATTCCAAAACGGCCTGGCCATCTCCGGCGACTACATGTCCGCGGCGTCCTTCCTCGGCATCGCCGGAGCCATCGCGCTCTTCGGCTACGACGGCTTCCTCTACTCGATCGGCTTCCTCGTCGCCTGGCTGGTGGCCCTGCTCCTGGTCGCCGAGCCGCTGCGCAACTCCGGCCGCTACACGATGGGCGACGTGCTCGCGTACCGGATGCGCCAGCGCCCCGTCCGGACCGCCGCAGGTACCTCCACCATCGTGGTCTCGATCTTCTACCTGCTCGCCCAGATGGCCGGCGCGGGCGTGCTCGTCTCCCTGCTCCTCGGCATCACCAGCGACTTCGGCAAGGTCGTGATCGTCTCGCTGGTCGGCATCCTGATGATCCTCTACGTCACCATCGGCGGGATGAAGGGCACCACCTGGGTCCAGATGATCAAGGCCGTGCTGCTGATCGCGGGCACGCTGCTGATCACCTTCCTGGTGCTGCTCAAGTTCAACTTCAACGTCTCGGACCTGCTGGGCCAGGCCGCCGACAACAGCGGCCAGGGAGTGAAGTTCCTGGAACCGGGCCTGAAGTACGGCAAGGACTCGCTCTCGAAGCTGGACTTCCTCTCGCTGGGCCTCGCCCTGGTGCTGGGCACCGCCGGCCTGCCGCACATCCTGATCCGCTTCTACACGGTCCCCACGGCCAAGGCCGCCCGTAAGTCCGTGAACTGGGCCATCGGCATCATCGGCGCCTTCTACCTGATGACGATCGTCCTCGGCTTCGGCGCCGCGGCCCTGCTCGAGCGGGCCGACATCATCGCCTCCAACAAGGCCGGCACCACCGCGGCCCCGCTGCTCGCCCAGGAGATCGGCGGCGGCGCGGGCTCCACCGGCGGCGCGGTCCTGCTCGCTGTGATCTCGGCGGTGGCCTTCGCCACGATCCTCGCGGTCGTCGCGGGCCTGACCCTGGCCTCGTCCTCGTCCTTCGCCCACGACATCTACGTGAACGTGATCCGCAAGGGCAAGGCCACCGAGAAGGAGGAGGTGCGCGCGGCCCGCTGGTCCACGGTGGTCATCGGAGCCGTGGCCATCGGTCTCGGCGCCCTGGCCCGCGACCTCAACGTGGCCGGCCTCGTCGCCCTGGCCTTCGCGGTCGCCGCCTCCGCCAACCTGCCGACGATCCTCTACAGCCTCTTCTGGAAGCGCTTCACCACCCAGGGCGCCCTGTGGTCCATCTACGGCGGCCTGGTCTCCTCGGTTGTCCTGGTGCTCTTCTCCCCGGTCGTCTCGGGCAAGCCCACCTCGATGTTCAAGGGCGCCGACTTCTACTGGTTCCCCCTGGAGAACCCCGGCATCATCTCCATCCCGCTCGGCTTCCTGCTGGGGTGGCTGGGAACCGTCCTCTCCAAGGAGAAGGCCGACCCGCAGAAGTTCGCCGAGCTCGAGGTCCGGTCGCTCACCGGAACCGGCGCGCACTGACACGCTGCACCGCAGCGAGATGCTCCGAACACCGAGCGTGGCCGCGTCGTACTTCCCTACGACGCGGCCACGCCTCGTCTCGTTCATTCGGGCACCCCTATACGGCGCAGGCGTCGCGTAGGCTCGTTGATAAGCGCTCGTACTCTCATCCATCGCGGCGCAAACCTCTACAAACCGGACAGGGGAGGGGGCTTACAGTGCTTCTCGACACCTACGGCCGCGTAGCCACTGACCTGCGCGTCTCGCTCACCGACCGGTGCAATCTGCGCTGCACGTACTGCATGCCCGAGGAGGGTCTGCAGTGGCTCGGCAAATCGGATCTGCTCAGTGACGACGAGATCGTCCGGCTGATCCGCATCGCGGTCACCCAGCTCGGGATCAAGGAAGTCCGCTTCACCGGCGGCGAGCCCCTGCTGCGCCCCGGCCTCGTCGGGATCGTCGAGCAGTGCGCGGCCCTGGAGCCCCGCCCCAAGATGTCGCTGACCACCAACGGCATCGGCCTCAAGCGCACCGCACAGGCCCTCAAGGCCGCCGGCCTGGACCGGGTGAACGTTTCCCTGGACACGCTGCGGCCCGAGGTCTTCAAGACCCTGACCCGGCGCGACCGCCACAAGGACGTCATCGAGGGCATGGCGGCCGCACGCGAAGCCGGCCTCACCCCCGTCAAGGTCAACGCGGTGCTGATGCCCGGACTCAATGACGACGAGGCCCCCGACCTGCTGGCCTGGGCCGTGGAGAACGAGTACGAGCTCCGCTTCATCGAGCAGATGCCGCTCGACGCCCAGCACGGCTGGAAGCGCGACGGCATGATCACGGCCGGCGACATCCTGGATTCCCTGCGCACCCGCTTCACGCTCACCGAGGAAGGGTCCGAGGAGCGCGGCTCCGCCCCGGCCGAGCGCTGGGTCGTCGACGGCGGCCCGGCCACCGTCGGGGTCATCGCCTCGGTCACCCGCCCGTTCTGCGGCGCCTGCGACCGTACGCGACTGACGGCCGACGGCCAGATCCGTACCTGCCTCTTCGCCACCGAGGAGTCCGACCTGCGCGCAGCCCTGCGCTCGGGCGCCCCGGACGAGGAGATCGCCCGCCTGTGGAAGGTGGCGATGTGGGGCAAGAAGGCCGGGTCCGGCCTCGACGACCCGACCTTCCTGCAGCCCGACCGCCCGATGTCGGCGATCGGCGGCTGACCTCCGCCGTCTGCCCCTCCGTCACCGGTGGGGCAGAGCGACCCCGAGGGCTCGCAGTGGCTACGGCCGCTGCGAGCCCTCGGGCGCTTCCCACTCGTCGAGCTTCACGACGTCCTTGAGGAACCCGCGGACCCCCAGGAACTGGGACAGGTGTTCGCGGTGCTCCTCGCACGCCAGCCAGGTCTTGCGGCGCTCGGGGGTGTGCAGCTTCGGGTTGTTCCACGCCAGGACCCAGGCGGCCGCCTCGCGGCAGCCCTTGGCGGAGCAGGTGGGTGCGTCGGCGGGGGAAGCGTCGTTCAGAGGTGCGTCTAGGGGAGTCACGGCTCAACCCTAAGACGGAATGGCGACGCCGAGCAGCCACGGGGGGAGCTGCCCGGCGTCGGTCCGTCGCTCCGACGGGGGATGCGGAGCGCGTAGGCAGTATGTCACGCAGGACCCGGTGCGGTGCACCGGAACTTCATGATTGATCTGAGCTTTTCTTGAGGTTTCCCTCACCGAGGGCGGGGCGCACGGGCGCCGGCACGAAGTGGGACGGCAGGGAGGGCGTCGATTCGCGCCCCGCGTTGGCGATGACCACGGCGATGTACGGCAGCAGCGCGCCCGCGACGAGCGTCACGACGGCCACCGGCCGCTGCACGTTCCACAACACGATCGTCGCTACGACCGACAGGGTTCTGATCAGCATCGAGATCACGTACCGGCGCTGGCGACCCCGCACGTCCTCGGCGAGGCTCATCCGCGCCCCCGTGATCCGGAAGACCTGGGACCCGTTCCGCTTCGTCCGCTCCACA
Organism: Streptomyces sp. NPDC006450; assembly: GCF_040612195.1. Classification (NCBI taxonomy): domain Bacteria; kingdom Bacillati; phylum Actinomycetota; class Actinomycetes; order Kitasatosporales; family Streptomycetaceae; genus Streptomyces; species Streptomyces sp. NPDC006450. The sequence goes on from NZ_JBEXPT010000070.1 coordinate 25,059, forward strand.
ACCCACCACCCGATCGATCGCCGGACACCCCCGGCCCGGACGCCTCCACGGTACGCCGCCCGCCCGGAGTCGGGCAGAGGGGGTGTCCCCCGAACGGCGCTGTCCGAAATGCGCGGTAGGCCGGACGAGTCGAAACTGGGCCCACATGCGCACCACGCGCCAGGAGGAGGCTCGACATGGGTTGGTTGTGGGCGATCATCGTCGGCTTTGTACTGGGACTGATAGCCCGGGCGGTCCTGCCGGGCAAGCAGCATCAGCCCCTTTGGCTGACCACGATCTTCGGCATCATCGGCGCCGTCCTCGGCAACGCCGTGGCCACGTGGATCGGTGTCGACGAAACGCGTGGCATCGACTGGATCCGGCACTTGCTGCAGCTTGCCGGAGCCGTCGTGATGGTCGGCCTCGGTGAGATGATCTACAGCTCCTTGCGCGGTGGCAGGAAGCAGATGACCTGAGGGCTCCGGCCCGCCGAGCGGCGGAGCACGACGGAGGGGCCGGCCCGGACAGCGCGTCCGGGCCGGCCCCTCCGTCGCGGCGTCGCGGCGGCGACCAGCAGGTGCCGGCCGGTCGGCGACTAGCCGGTGACCTCGACCGCCGCCAGGTTCTTCTTGCCGCGGCGCAGCACCAGCCAGCGCCCGTGCAGCAGGTCCTCCTTGGCGGGGACCGCGTCCTCGGAGGCGACCTTCACGTTGTTCACGTAGGCGCCGCCCTCCTTGACGGTCCGGCGGGCGGCCGACTTGCTCGCGACCAGCCCGGTCTCCGCCAGCAGATCGACGACCAGGCCCGGCTCCGCCACCTTCGCGTGCGGCAGCTCGGACAGGGCCGCCGCCAGGGTGGCCTCGTCCAGGTCCGCCAGCTCGCCCTGGCCGAACAGCGCCTTGGACGCCGCGATCACGGCGGCGCACTGGTCCGCGCCGTGCACCAGCGTGGTCAGCTCCTCCGCCAGCGCCCGCTGGGCGGCACGCGCCTGCGGCCGCTCGGCGGTCTGCGCCTCCAGTGCCTCCAGCTCCTCACGGGTCTGGAAGGACAGGATGCGCATGTACGTGGAGACGTCCCGGTCGTCCACGTTCAGCCAGAACTGGTAGAACGCGTACGGGGTGGTCATCTCCGGGTCGAGCCAGACGGCGCCGCTCTCGGACTTGCCGAACTTGGTGCCGTCCGCCTTGACCATCAGCGGGGTCGCGATGGCGTGGACGTGCGCGTCCGGCTCCACGCGGTGGATCAGGTCGAGACCGGCCGTCAGGTTGCCCCACTGGTCGGACCCGCCCTGCTGCAGCACGCAGCCGTGGCGCCGGTACAGCTCCAGGAAGTCCATGCCCTGGAGCAGCTGGTAGCTGAACTCCGTGTAGCTGATGCCCTGGTCGGACTCCAGCCGCTTGGCGACCGAGTCCTTCGTCAGCATCTTGTTCACGCGGAAGTGCTTGCCGATGTCCCGGAGGAACTCGATGGCGGACATGCCCGCCGTCCAGTCCAGGTTGTTCACCATGAGCGCCGCGTTCTCGCCCTCGAAGGACAGGAACGGTTCGATCTGGGTGCGCAGGCGCGTCACCCAGTTCGCGACGGTCTCCGGGTCGTTCAGGGTGCGCTCGGCGGTCGGCCGCGGGTCGCCGATCTGACCCGTGGCCCCGCCGACCAGCGCCAGCGGGCGGTGGCCCGCCTGCTGGAGCCGGCGCACGGTGAGGACCTGCACCAGGTGACCCACGTGCAGCGAGGCCGCCGTCGGGTCGAAGCCGCAATAGAACGTGACGGGACCGTCCGCGAACGCCTTGCGCAGCGCTTCTTCGTCGGTGGACTGGGCGAAGAGCCCGCGCCACTTCAGTTCGTCGACGATGTCCGTCACGGTTCTGGGTCTCCTTGAACGAGGTGGAACGGAAAGCTGGGGGTTTCCCCGCCAGTCTAGGCGGGGATGGCCCGCACCCTCTCACGCTTTGTTGATCAGACGCCCTTGCTGACCGAGCTCATGTTGAAGTCCGGGATGCGCAGCGCCGGCATCGCGGCCCTGGTGAACCAGTCGTTCCATTCGCGGGGCAGGGTCTTCTCGGTGCGGCCGGCCTCCGAGGCCCGCGACAGCAGGTCCACGGGGGACTCGTTGAACCGGAAGTTGTTGACCTCGCCGACGACCTGGCCGTGCTCCACCAGGTAGACGCCGTCCCGGGTGAGCCCGGTGAGCAGCAGCGTCGCCGGGTCCACCTCGCGGATGTACCAGAGGCAGGTCAGCAGCAGCCCGCGCTCGGTCCCGGCGACCATCTCCTCCAGCGACTTCTCGCCCCCGGCCTCCAGGATCAGGTTCCCGAACGACGGGGAGACAGGCAGCCCGGTCAGTTCCGCGGTGTGCCGGGTCGTGGTCAGCCGGGCCAGCTCGCCGTCCTTGATCCACTCGGTGGCCGGGACCGGCAGGCCGTTGTCGAAGACGGAGGCGGTGTCGCCGGAGCTGTGCGCGACCACGAACGGCGCGGACTCCAGGCCCGGCGCGTTCGGATCGCTGCTCAGGTTCATCGGCAGCGGGGAGAGCCGCTCGCCGAGCCGGGTGCCGCCGCCGGGCTTGGAGAAGACCGTCCGGCCCTCCACCGCGTCCCGGGCCGACGCCGACCACATCTGGTAGATCAGCAGGTCGGCCACGGCCGTGGGGGGCAGCAGCGTCTCGTACCGCCCGGCCGGAAGGTCGATCTTCCGCTCCGCCCAGCCGAGCCGGACGGCCAGCTCCGCGTCCAGCGCGGTCGGGTCCACGTCCTTGAAGTCCCGGGTCGCGCGGCCGGCCCAGGCCGAGCGCTGGCGGTCCGGGGACTTCGCGTTGAGCTCCAGGGTGCCGTTGGGCTGGTCGTGGCGCAGGCGCAGCCCCGTGGAGGTGCCCACGTACGTGGACACCAGCTCGTGGTTGGCGAAGCCGTACAGCTCGCGGCCGCCCGCGCGGGCCCGGGCGAAGGCCTCGCCGAGCGCCGGGGCGAAGTCCGCGAACACCGCCGAGGAGGTCTCGGCCGGGCCGTCGGTGAAGTCCGGCGAGGACGGGGTGCCGGTGACCAGCGGCCGCGCGTCCTCCGCCGGGCCGGCGCCGCGGGCGGCCGCCTCGGCGGCCCGGACCAGCGGCTCCAGCTCCGCGGCCGTGACGGCGGAGCGCGAGACGACCCCCGAGGCCGTGCCCTCCTTGCCGTCGACGGTGGCGATGACCGTGAGGGTCCGGCCGCGGGTGACCCCGTTGGTGGTCAGGGCGTTGCCCGCCCAGCGCAGGTTCGCGCTCGACTCCTCGTCGGCGATGACGACGCAGCCGTCGGCGGTGGACAGCTCCAGCGCCCGCTCGACGATCTCGTGGGGCTTGGTGGTGCGACTCGACGAGGTCATCGTCCGGCCTCCTGCGTGGTGTTCAAGATGTTCACGTCGCGGAACAGCGCGGACGGGCAGCCGTGCGAGACCGCGGCGACCTGGCCCGGCTGGGCCTTGCCGCAGTTGAAGGCGCCGCCCAGGACGTAGGTCTGCGGACCGCCGACCTTCTCCATCGAGCCCCAGAACTCCGTGGTCGTGGCCTGGTAGGCGACGTCGCGGAGCTGTCCGGCGAGCTTTCCGTTCTCGATGCGGAAGAAGCGCTGCCCGGTGAACTGGAAGTTGTAGCGCTGCATGTCGATGGACCAGGAGCGGTCGCCGACCACGTAGATCCCGCGTTCCACCCCGCCGATCAGGTCCTCGGTGGAGAGACCGCCCGGATCCGGCCGGAGCGAGACGTTCGCCATGCGCTGGACGGGCACGTGCCCGGGGGAGTCGGCGTAGGCGCAGCCGTTGGAGCGGCCGAGGCCGGTCAGCTTCGCGATCCGCCGGTCGGTCTGGTAGCCGGCCAGGGTGCCGTCCTTGACCAGGTCCCAGCTCTGCGCCTCGACGCCCTCGTCGTCGTACCCGATGGTGGCCAGCCCGTGCTCGGCCGTGCGGTCGCCCGTCACGTTCATGATCGGGGAGCCGTAGGCGAGCTTGCCGAGCTGGTCGAAGGTGGCGAAGGAGGTCCCGGCGTACGCGGCCTCGTAGCCCAGCGCCCGGTCCAGCTCGGTGGCGTGGCCGATGGACTCGTGGATGGTGAGCCACAGGTTCGAGGGGTCCACGACCAGGTCGTAGCGCCCGGCCTCGACGCTCGGCGCCCGCATCTTCTCGGCGAGGAGCCCGGGCATCGCCTCCAGCTCGGCGTTCCAGTCCCAGCCGGTGCCCGTCAGGTACTCCCAGCCGCGCCCGGCCGGCGGGGCGATGGTGCGCATCGAGTCGAACTCGCCCGTGGCGGAGTTCACGGCGACGGCGGTGAGCTCCGGGTGGATGCGCACCCGCTGCTGGGTGGTGGAGGTGCCCGCGGTGTCGGCGTAGAACTTGTTCTCGTGGACCGCGAGCAGCGAGGCGTCGACGTGGGCCACCCCGTCGGCCGCCAGGAGGCGCGCGCTGTAGTCGGCGAGCAGCGCGGCCTTCTCCGCGTCGGGCACCTCGAAGGGGTTCACGTCGTAGGCGGAGATCCAGGTCTTGTCCGCGTGCACGGGCTCGTCGGCGAGCTCGACCCGCTCGTCCGATCCGGCCGCCTTGATGATCTTGGCGGAGAGCTTCGCCATGGCCACGGCCTGCGAGGCGACCCTGGCGGCGGCGTCCATGGTCAGGTCCACACCGGAGGCGAACCCCCAGCTGCCTCCGTGCACCACGCGGACCGCGTAGCCGAGGTCGGTGGTGTCGGACCCGCCCGAGGGCTTGGTGTCACGCAGCCGCCAGGAGGCGCTGCGGATCCGTTCCAGGCGGAAATCGGCATGATCGGCGCCCAGCGCGCGGGCCCGCGCGAGCGCCGCGTCGGCGAGCGCCCGCAAGGGCAGCGCGGTGAAGGCCGCGTCGATGGAATGGGGCACGGAGGTCCTCCCGGGGGTCTGGGCAGCTGACACGATCATGTCGCGCCGGGGCTTGCCGTGCCTACATCTTTCTGTAGGGACTCGACAGAGGGCGTACCGCGGCCCTGTCGGAGCCCGATTCTCCGGAAGGGGTACTTGACCTATAGGTTTTTGGTATTCAGACCGCTAGTCGAAAGGGTGATCCGTTGAGCCGCTCGGTTCTCGTCACCGGAGGTAACCGGGGCATCGGCCTCGCCATCGCCCGAGCTTTCGCGGAAGCGGGGGACAAGGTCGCGATCACGTACCGGTCGGGCGAGCCCCCGGCCGAGCTCACGGCCCTGGGCGTGCTGGCGGTCCGCTGCGACATCACCGACTCCGACCAGGTCGACCTCGCGTACAAGCAGGTCGAGGACGCGCACGGCGCGGTCGAGGTCCTCGTGGCGAATGCCGGCATCACCAAGGACACGCTGCTCATGCGCATGTCCGAGGACGATTTCGCCTCGGTCGTCGACACCAACCTCACCGGCACCTTCCGGGTGGTCAAGCGCGCGAACCGCGGCATGCTCCGCGCCAAGAAGGGCCGCGTCGTCCTGATCTCCTCGGTCGTCGGCCTGCTCGGCTCGGCCGGCCAGGCCAACTACGCCGCCTCCAAGGCGGCGCTGGTCGGCTTCGCACGCTCCCTCGCCCGTGAGCTGGGCTCCCGCAACATCACCTTCAACGTCGTCGCCCCGGGCTTCGTGGACACCGACATGACGAAGGTGCTCACGGACGAGCAGCGGGCCGGCATCGTCGGCCAGGTGCCCCTGGGCCGCTACGCGCAGCCCGAGGAGATCGCGGCCGCGGTCAGCTTCCTGGCGTCCGACAACGCCGCGTACATCACTGGTGCCGTCATTCCCGTTGACGGCGGATTGGGCATGGGTCACTGATCACCATGAGCGGAATTCTCGACGGCAAGCGCATCCTCGTTTCCGGGGTGCTGATGGAGTCGTCCATCGCCTTCCACGTCGCCAAGCTGGCCCAGGAGCAGGGCGCCGAGGTCATCCTCACCGCGTTCCCGCGTCCGACGCTGACCGAGCGCATCGCCAAGAAGCTGCCCAAGCCGGTCAAGGTGATCGAGCTCGACGTCACCAACGACGAGCACCTGGCCCGCCTGGAGGGCCTCGTCCGCGCGGAGCTCGGCGGCCTCGACGGCGTCGTCCACTCCATCGGCTTCGCGCCGCAGGACGCGCTGGGCGGCAACTTCCTGAACACCCCGTTCGAGTCGGTCGCCACCGCCATGCACGTCTCGGCGTTCTCGCTGAAGTCGCTGACCATGGCCTGCAAGCCGCTCTTCCCGGAGAACGAGGGCGGCTCGGTCGTCGGCCTGACCTTCGACGCGCAGTTCGCCTGGCCGCAGTACGACTGGATGGGCCCGGCCAAGGCCGCGCTGGAGGCCACCAGCCGCTACCTCGCCCGGGACCTGGGCAAGGAGAAGATCCGCTGCAACCTGGTCTCGGCCGGTCCGCTCGGCTCCATGGCCGCGAAGTCCATCCCGGGCTTCTCCGAGCTGGCGGACGTCTGGAACCACCGCTCCCCGATGGAGTGGGACATGTCGGACCCGGAGCCCGCGGGCAAGGGCGTCGTCGCCCTGCTGTCGGACTGGTTCCCCAAGACCACCGGCGAGATCATCCACGTCGACGGCGGTCTGCACGCGATGGGTGCCTGACCTCCGCCCGACCACTGCCCGACCTTCGCCCGACCTCCTCGGTCGGGGCCTGTTCCATCCGTACGGCGGCGGCCGCGCCTTCCCTTCCGGGAGGCGCGGCCGCCGCCGTTCGGGTGCGCGCCGCGGGGGCCTCAGGGTGTGACTCGATCAGATGTCCGCCCCCGGGGCAGATCTTCCCGAGTCGAGAATCGGGACATTTCCCTGCAAACTGGGCCCGTCGGGATCTTCCCGGCTCCTGCGGGGAGGAGGTACCGGAGTGCGCGCGAGGCGGAGCCGAGCGGTATCCCTGCTGGTCACCTCGGTGGTCCTGACCGGATTCCTGCTCCCGGGAGCCGTCTCGCAGGACGAGGGGGCCGTCGCACCGGCGCCCGGCACGGACCTCCAGGCCCCGGCTGTGGTCGACCTGTCCCAGATCCCCGCCGAACCGCCCGTACAGCCCGCGCGGCCCGCCGCCCGGGAGCTCTTCGGGGCCGACTGCGACACCGAGATCAACGGCTCGCAGGTCGTGGCGTTCTGCCACAACCGCTACCCGCAGACCGATCTGGTCCGCCTGCACGTGGAGTGCGACCGCTGGTGGGACGTGGACGGGGACAGCGCCGCCGTGGCCGTCGGCCCGGCCGGCCGGGTGGAGCTCTCCGGCCGCTGCTGGAAGGAAGTCCGCTCCGCCTGGGTCAGCCACCAGCGGCAGTGACCCCCGCGGAGCGCCCCTCCTCGGCCAGGCAGACGAACGGATAGCCGGCCGCCTCCGAGGCCGCCGCGTCCCCGTCCCCGCGCCGGATCGCCTCGATCAGCCGGGCGTGGTCCAGGTGCGAGGCGGGATCGAGCTCCGTGCCCACGTCGGTGCGCAGCCAGTCGGCCACCAGATCGCCGAGGTCCGCGTACAGCTCGATGAGCACGTCGTTGTGCGAGGCCGCCACCACCGCCATGTGCAGGGCCACGTCCGCGGCGATGAACAGCTCCGCGTCCCCGCCCGACCAGGCCTCCTCGCGCCGCGCCAGCAGCGCGTCCAGCTGTACGAGGTCCCGCGCCGTCCGCCGCTCCGCCGCGAGGCGGGCCGCCGATGACTCCAACGTCGAGCGCAGCTCGGCGATGTGCCGGGGATCGGCGCCGGCGAAGCGGCGGTGCATGACACCGGCCAGCTCGCTGGTGGCGAGGACGTAGGTCCCCGAGCCCTGGCGAATGTCGAGGAGGCCGTTGTGCGCGAGGGCCCGGACGGCCTCCCGCACGGTGTTGCGGGCGACTCCCATCAGCTCCACGAGCTCCGGCTCGGTGGGGATGCGGGAGCCCACGGGCCATTCGCCGGTGGTGATCTGGTTCCTGAGCTGGGCGATCACCTGGTCGACGAGCGCGGATCGCCGGGGCGAGGTCAGCGGCATGCGGTCGGGGGTCCTCTCGGGACGGGCGCGGTGCGGGTGGCGGGAACGATGCGCCTGACGGGGCGTGTGTCGCTGCGCGCGGCCGGGCGCAGCGACGGGGTGCGTGACGGGAACGATACGGCTGCCGGGTGGACAACCAATCATCCCATGATTCTATGATGGTCGAATGTCCGACGATGAAGTCCAGATCCTGAACCGGCCCCAGGCCGCGCGCACGGCCACCCCGCAGCCCCTCCCCGCCGCCACCCCGCAGCCGGCGTGGCTCGGACCCGTGCTCCTCGTCGGCATCGTGCTGGCCGCCCTCAACCTGCGGCCCGCCATCACCAGCCTCGGCGCCCTGTTCGAGGAGACCCGCGAGGGCCTCGGCATGAGCGGGACCGTCGCCGGACTCATCACCTCCGTACCCGCCCTCTGCTTCGCCGTCTTCGGCGTCACCGCGCCCCGGCTCTCCCGCCGCTTCGGCCCGGCCGCCGTCGTCTGCGCCGGCATGGGCGCCGTCGCCGCGGGTCTGCTCATCCGGCCCTTCGCCACCAACGCCGCCGGGTTCCTCGCGGCCAGCGCCCTGACCCTGGCGGGCATAGCCCTGACCAACGTCCTCCTGCCGGTGATCGTCAAGCGCTGGTTCCCCGACCGGGTCGGCACCATGACGGGGCTCTACTCCATGGCCCTGGCCGCCGGCACCTCGCTCGCCGCCGCGGCGACCGTCCCGATGACCCAGGCCCTCGGCGGCAGCTGGCGCACCGGCCTGCTGGTGTGGGCCTTCCTCGCCGCCGCGGCCGTCCTGCCCTGGCTGCCCATCGCTGCGGCGGCCCGCAGAGAGAAGGCGGCGGCCGCTGCTGGCGCCGCACGGGCCGCCCGGGCCGAGGCCGGGCCCGGCGTCGTGCGCAGCCGCACCGCGTGGGCCCTCGCCTGCTACTTCGGACTCCAGGCCACGGGCGCGTACATCACCATGGGCTGGCTCCCGCAGATCTTCCGCGACGCCGGGGTCTCCGCCTCCACCGCGGGCGTCCTGCTCGCCGTCACCATGGTCATGGGCGTCCCGCTCGCCTTCATCATCCCCGGCCTGGCGGGCCGGATGAAGAACCAGGGACCCATCGCGATCGGCCTCGGTCTCTTCGGCCTCGCCGGCTACCTCGGGCTCTACTTCGCCCCCGCCGCCGGGGCCTGGGCCTGGGTCGTGATGCTCGGCATCTCCAACTGCGCCTTCCCGCTCGCCATCACGATGATCGGACTGCGCGCCAAGTCTCCGGCGGGCGTGGCCAAGCTCTCCGCCTTCGCCCAGAGCACCGGGTACCTCATCTCCATCCCCGGACCGCTCCTCATAGGCGTCCTCTACCAGCACAGCGGCGGCTGGGACCTGCCCCTCGCGCTGATGGCCGGTCTGCTCGTCCCGCAGATCGTGCTCGGCGTGCTGGCGGGCCGGGACCGCACGATCGAGGACGAATGCGGCATGCGAGACTGAACGGCATGTCGCCCGTACTCGAACCGAACCCCCAGAACGGCCACCGCAAGCTCGGCCTCGTGCTGGGCGCGATGCTGCTGGTCACCGTGGTCATCTCCGTCGTCGCCACCCTCGCCTCGCCGTAGGGGGTGGGGTTAACCCCCCAACCCCTAGGGGGACAGGCTCAGGGACATCTGGGGTGCGTCCCGGATGGGAACCGCCTGCTCGAATCCATAGATTCGAAGAGCAAGAGCGAGTCCGTCCGACCACCCCACGGAGGCGGCCATGTCGGCCCCCACACACCTGGCCCCCGGCCGCCTGTCCGCTCCCCGCGCCGCCGGGGCCGACGCCCGGCTGCCCTGGTGGGCGCTCGCCCTGCCCGCCCTCGCCTTCGGCCTCCTGCTCATACTCCTCGCCGGATCCGGCCAGGCACACGCCGCCTCCGGCGACGGCTCCCCCCTCGTCCAGGTCGCCGAACGGCTGCTGAGCGCCGTCGGCTGACGAGGCGCCAGCCACCGGGAGCCCACCCGTGCCGCCGTGCGCCGGGGCGCGCCCCACCCCCCCACACCTGGGGGTGATGACGCCCTCAACACCCTGCGCCCCGTGGCTCGATCCATGCGAAGCTGGGAGTCATGAGCGCCGACACACCCCGCAGGATCGTCCTCCTCCGGCACGCCAAGGCCGAATGGTCGGACGGCACGGACCACGACCGCCCCCTGGCGGAGCGCGGCCGTCACGACGCCCCGGCCGCGGGCCAGAAACTGGCCCAGACAGGCATCACCTTCGACCTGGCCCTCTGCTCCAGCGCGGCCCGGACCAGGGAGACCTGGAAGCTGGCCGTCCATGAGCTGCCGCACCGGCCGAAGACCACGTACGAGGAACGGCTCTACGAGGCCTCGCTGGGCGAGCTCATCGCCCTGGTCAACGAGACCTCCGACGAAGTGAAGAACCTCCTGGTCATCGGCCACAACCCCGGCATGCACGCGCTGGCCGATGCCCTCTCCGGGAGCGCGCAGGGCGAGGTGCTCGCCCGGATGAACCGCAGCGGCTTCCCGACCTCCGGAATCGCCGTCGTCTCCTTCACCGGCTCGTGGAAGTCCGTGGAGCACGGCGTGGGCACCCTGCTGGACTTCTGGACCCCGCACGGCTGACGCGCACGCCCCCTACGACGGAGCGGGCCCCGGCACTGTGGAAGTGCCGGGGCCCC
>NZ_JBEXPT010000071.1:0-34703 GCF_040612195.1 Streptomyces sp. NPDC006450
CCGCACTGCCCTTGATCACCGCCAGAACCTTGTGACCGTTCCGCTCCGCATCCGACAGACGCTCCAGGAGCAGCAGGCCCACACCCTCCGACCATGTGGTGCCGTCCGCAGCGCCGGCGAAGGACTTGCAGCGGCCGTCCGGTGCCAGGCCGCGGTCCTGGCTGAAGCCGACGAAGGACACGGGTGTCGACATGACCGTTGCGCCGCCCGCGAGCGCGAGGTCGCACTCGCCCGACCGCAGGGCCTGCGCCGCCAGGTGGAGGGCCACCAGCGACGACGAGCACGCCGTATCCACCGTGACGGCCGGACCCTCCAGGCCGAGGACGTAGGCGATGCGGCCGGAGGCCACGCTGGCCAGGCCGCCGGTGCCGCTGTCGGCGGTGTAGTCGTGGTAGACCAGTCCGGCGAACACCCCGGTCCGGCTGCCCTTGAGGCTGGTGGGGTCGATCCCGGCCCGCTCGAAGGTCTCCCAGGCCACTTCGAGGAGCAGGCGCTGCTGCGGGTCGGTCTCGCGGGCCTCGCGCGGACTCATCTTGAAGAACTCGGCGTCGAAGAGCGCCGCATCGTGCAGGAAGCCGCCTTCGCGGCAGTAGGTCTTGTCCGGTGTGGCCGGCTCGGGGTCGTAGAGCTCGGCCGTGTTCCAGCCGCGGTTCTCGGGGAACAGCGAGACGACGTCCCGGTCCTCGGCCACCATCTCCCACAGGCCTTCGGGGGTCGTCACCCCGCCGGGCAGCCTGCAGCCCATGGCCACCACGGCTATCGGCTCATGCTGCCGGTCCTCGACCTGGCGCAGGCGTCGCTTCGTCTGCACCAGGTCCGCGGTCGCACGCTGAAGGTACGAGCGCAGCTTGTCGTCGTTCCCCATCTTCCCCTCGATCGATCTCGAAGCCGGTTGCATGAGCAGGCTGAACTGATGTCAGGAGATGCCGAGTTCGCTGTCGAGCACGTCGAACAGTTCGTCGTCCTCGACCGCCCCGAAGTCCACATCCGCCGCCCCTTCGGCGGCGCTTCCCGCTTGTGTCTCGCGCCACTTGTGGAGGAGTGCCTCCAGACGGGCGGTGACCTGAGCCGCGTGCCGGCCGTCGACACCGGTGGCACCGGTCGCACCGGTCGCACCGGTCGCACCGGTCGCACCGAGCACCGATTCCAGCCGCTCCAGTTCGGCGAGGACCGCCGGCACGCCGCCGTCCCGGCCGCCCGCCGCCTCCGCGTCGATCTCCTCGAAGAGGAGGCCGGCGACGGCGCGGGCGTTGGGGTAGTCGAAGGCCAGCGTCGCGGGAAGGACCACCCCGGTACGGGAGTTGAGTCCCTTCCGCAGCTCCACGGCCGCGAGGGAGTCGAATCCGAGCTCCTGGAACGCGCGGTCGGGCTCGATGCCGTCGGCGGAGGCGTGGCCTAGTACGGTCGCGACCTGTTCCTTGACCAAAGCGAGCAGCAGGCGCGCGCGTTCGTCGTCGGTGAGTCCCGCGAGCCGGCGGCGCAGTTCGTCGCCGCCGCCGAAGCCGGCCCGCCCCGGACCCCGGGCCGGGGTCCGGACGATCCCGGTCAGTACGTCGGGCAGTTCGTGTGCGGCGCGCAGGACCGCCCGGTCCAGCCGAAGGGGTACGAGTACCGCTTCGGTCGTCCCCAGGGCCCGGCTCACCGCGGCGAGTCCCTCGTGCGCCGCGAGCGGTTCGACGCCCTCGCGCCGTACGCGTTCCGCATAGCCGGCGTCGAGCGTGCCGCTGGTGTCCCACGGCCCGTACGCGAGGGAGACCGCGGGCAGGCCGCGTGCCCGCCGCTGCTGGGCCAGGGCGTCCAGGAACGCGGCGGAGGCGGCGGTGTTGGCCTGCCCGGTGCCCAGCAGCAGGCTCGCCGCGGACGATACGAGCAGGAAGACCTCAAGGTCGTGGCCCCGGGTGAGCTCGTGCAGGTTCCAGGCAGCCTCGGCCCTGCGGCGCAGGACGACGGCGAGCTGCTCACTGCTCATCGTGTCGATCAGGGCGTTCCGCTGCTCCTCTACCGCATGCACGACGCCGGTGAGGGGGTTCGCCTCCGGGACGGCCGCCAGCAGCCGGGAGAGCTGTTCACGGTCGCTCGCGTCGCAGTTCAGGACGGTGATCTCAGCGCCCAGGAGGCGCAGTTCGGCGATCCGCTCGGACGCCTCCTCCTCCGACTCCGCCTCCGACTCCACTTCCTCGGGGTTCCCCGTCAGCAGCAGGTGCCGTACGCCGTGGGCGGTCACGAGGTGCCGCGCGATCAGGGCGCCGGCACCGCGCGTACCGCCGGTGACCAGCACGGTGCCCTCGCCCGAGAGGCGGCGTCCGGCACCCGCGCTTCCGGCACCCGCGCTTCCCCCGTCCGTGCGCCCGCCTTCGGCGAACCGCTCCAAACGGGGGGCGAGAAGTGCCCCGCCGCGTACCGCCAGCTCGCTCTCGCCCGAACCGATCACGGCGTCGACGAGTCCGGCGTTCAGAGCCCCTCCGGTCCCGTCCGCCTGGCCTTCACCGTCGAGGTCCAGCAGGACGAACCGTCCCGGGTACTCGGCCTGCGCGGCACGTACGAGGCCCCGTACCGCGGCTTGAACGAGGTCGACCTCGGCCCCCGGCTCCGTCGCGACAGCGCGGCGCGTCGTCACGACGAGGGCCGAAGCGGCCGACGGGTCGCCGGTGCTCCAGGACCGCAGGAGGGCGCGCACCTGCTCGATGGCCGGAACGAGCCCGCCCGGCAGCGGCCCGGCCGCTTCCCGGGATGCCAGGACCACCGGCTCGGCGGTCGGCACCACACCCAGCTCGGTGATCTCGTGCAGTTCGTCGGCGCTGGTCACCGGGTGTGGCACGGTGGCGCCGTCGGCCGCGTCGTGGGTGACGGGTACGGGCGTCCAGACGAGCCGGTGGGTCGTGACGTCCCCGGCCCCGTCCCCCCGCAGTTCGGCGCTGCTCACGACCCGTGATTCCAGGGTCTCCGTGCTCATGACGATCCGGCCTGCGGTGTCGCTGAGGACGACGGACGCATCGCCGTCGTCGCTACGGGTGACACGTACGCGCAGGACGTCGGTGGAGGCGGCCGCGTACCGGGTCACCCCGTGCCAACCGGAGGAGAGGCGCGTCGGCCCCTCGCTCTCGACCAGTCGGGGCAGGAACGCCACGAGGTCGAGAAGTGCGGGGTGGGCCGTGTACCCGTCGCCGGAGATGGTCTCGGGCAGTGCGATCTCGGCGAGGAGTTCGTCACCGCTACGCCAGGCGGCGCGCAGGCCCCGCCATGCGCTGCCGGGGACGACTCCGGAGCGCTCCAGCCGCTCGTACAGTTCGTCAGGATCGACGGCGACGGCTCCCGCGGACGGCCACGTCGTCGTGTCGTCGGGTACGGCCTGCGGGGCGACAGGCGCCAGGGCGCCGACCGCGTGCCGCACCCAGACCGCGTCCGGCGCCTCGGCGCGGGAGTGCACGCGGACCGGCCGGACCCCGTCCTCGCGGGGATCGCCGACGACCACGCGCAGCACCCGCGCACCCTGCTCGGGCAGGACCAGGGGCTCCTGGAGTGCGAGCTCCTCCACCACGGGGCAGTCCACCTGCTGCCCTGCGTGGAGGGCGAGTTCCACGAAGCCGGCGAACGGGAAGAGGACGGCACCCAGTACGTCGTGGTCGGCGAGCCAGGGCTGCGCCTCCACCGACAGGCGGCCGGTGAACACGACGTCGTCGGTGTCGGGAAGATCCACCGCGGCACCGAGGAGGGGATGATCGGCCGCCCGCTGCCCGAGCGTCACGGGAGCCGCGCCCACCGCACCACTGGTCATCCAGTAGCGGTCGCGCTGGAAGGCGTACGTGGGCAGGTCGATCCGGGCCGGGGCGTGCTCGGCGTAGAACGCCTCCCAATCGACGGCTGTACCGGAGACATGGAGACCGGCCAGGGCGGCGAGAACGGACTCGGTCTCGTCCTTGTCCCCGCGCAGGCTCGGTACCACCACGGCGCGGGAGTCGTCCGGGAGGGACTGCTGGGTCAGCGCCGACAGAACCCCCTGCGGGCCGATCTCCAGGAAACGGGAGACCCCGGCGTCGGCAAGAGCGGTGACCGCGTCCGCGAAACGCACCGGACGCAGGACGTGCTCCACCCAGTACTCCGGGTCCTGCCAGGCGGCATCCGGGGCTCCGGTGACCGTGGAGACGGTCGACACCTTGGCCGGCTGGAAGTCCAAGGCTGCGACGACCTTGCGGAACGGCTCGATCATCGGCTGCATCAGCGGAGAGTGGAAAGCATGGCTGACCTCCAGCCAACGCACCCGACGACCCTCAGCCCGGAAACGCTCCTCCAACGGGGCAAGCGTTTCGCGGAGACCCGAAGCCAACACCGAACGCGGCCCGTTCACCGCAGCCAAACCCACATCCGCAAGCCCGGCCAGCGCCTCGACCAGCTCGTCCTCCGTGGCCTCGACCGCGAGCATCGCTCCGCCAGCCGGCAGGGCCTGCATCAGGCGACCACGCGCCGCCACGAGGGAGCACGCATCGGCCAGTGAGAGCACGCCGGCGATGTGCGCTGCGGCAATCTCACCGACCGAGTGGCCCGCCACAACATCAGGCAGAACACCCCACGACGCCCACAGCCGGGCCAGAGCCACCTGAAGCGCGAACACCGCAGGCTGCGAAACCCCCGTCCCCCACACCTCAGAACCCGACTCACCATCCAGCAGCAACGGGCCTACAGGCACGTCCAGTTGGGCATCGAGCAGCCCGCACACCTCGACCAGAGCCTCACGGAACACCGGGAACCGAGCCACAAGACCCGCACCCATACCCGACCGCTGCGAACCCTGACCCGAGAACGCGAACGCCAACCGGCCACCCGACCGCACCGCACCCACCACGACCGACGCGTCACCACGCCCCGCCGCCACCACCTCAAGCCCAGCAGCCAGTTCCTCGACATCCGCAGCCAGAACCACCGCACGGTGCTCAAAGCCCGCACGCGTCACCACCTGCGAGAACGCAACATCAGCAAGCCTCAGCGACACATCCGAAGCAACGTACTCACGAAGCCGCTCAGCCTGACCCCGCAGCGCCACCGCCGACTTCGCCGACACCACCACCGGCACCACACCCACGACCGGAGCATCCACCACACCAGCAGGAGCCTCGACCGCCGGCGGCTCCTCCACGATCACATGCGCGTTCGTCCCGCTCAGCCCGAACGACGACACACCCGCACGACGCGGACGCTCACCCTTCGGCCAGGAACGAGCCTCGGTCAGCAGCCGTACGCTCCCGGCCGACCAGTCCACCTTCGGCGACGCCTCCTCGGAGTGCAGCGTCTTCGGCAGCACCCCGTTCCGTATCGCCATGACCATCTTGATGATCCCGCCGACGCCCGCCGCCGCCTGGGCGTGGCCGATGTTCGACTTGAAGGAGCCCAGCCACAGCGGGTCGGCCGCGGTGCGCTCCGTGCCGTAGGTGTCGACCAGCGCCTGTGCCTCGATCGGGTCGCCCAGCGTCGTGCCGGTGCCGTGGCCCTCCACCGCGTCGATGTCGGCGGCCGTCAGGCGGGCGTTGGACAGGGCCTGCTTGATCACGCGCTGCTGCGCGGGGCCGTTGGGTGCGGAGAAGCCGCTGGAGGCGCCGTCCTGGTTGACCGCACTGCCCTTGATGATCGCCAGCACCGGGTGCCCGTTGCGTTCGGCGTCCGAGAGGCGCTCCAGGAGCAGGACGCCAGCGCCCTCGGAGCAGCCGACGCCGTCGGCGTGGGCGCCGAAGGACTTGCAGCGGCCGTCCGGGGCCATGCCCCGCTGGCCGCTGAAGAAGACGAACATGTCCGGGTTGGCCATCACCGTCACCCCGCCCGCGAAGGCGAGGGTGCAGTCGCCGCGCCTCAGCGCCTGGGCGGCGAGGTGCACGGCGACGAGGGACGAGGAGCACGCCGTGTCGAGGGAGACCGAGGGGCCTTCCAGACCGAGGGTGTAGGACACGCGGCCCGAGACGAGGCTGCCCGCGTCGGTGCTGCCGGGTTCGTTGCCCATGGCGTAGTCGTGGTACATCACGCCGGCGAACACACCCGTCCGGCTGCCCTTGAGCGTGGCCGGGTCGATGCCGGCCCGCTCGCACGCCTCCCACGAGGTCTCCAGGAGGAGCCGCTGCTGCGGGTCCATGGCGAGTGCTTCCTTGGGGCTGATCCCGAAGAAGGCGGGGTCGAAGTCGGCGGCCCCGTGCAGGAATCCGCCTTCGCGGGTCGTGGACTTGCCGGGCTTGCCGGGCTCCGGGTCGTAGAGGCCGCCCACGTCCCAGCCGCGGTTGGTCGGGAACGCGGACACCGCGTCCACCCCGTGGTCCACCAGCCGCCACAGGTCCTCGGGCGACTCGACGCCGCCCGGGTAGCGACAGGCCATGCCGACGACGACGATGGCCTCGTCATCGGGTTTGCGTGCCGCTTCAGCGAGGCACCGCCGCGCTTCGCGCAGGTCGGCGAGGGTCCGCTTGAGATACGCCATCAGCTTTTCTTCGTTGTTCACCGAGGCCGTCTCCCTGTGTCCGGTGGTGAAGGACGGTGCGTCCTTCCGGGGTGGTGCGGTCCGTGCTGGTGGGTCAGGCCCGGGTTGCCGGGCCGGCGGGGCTTTCGAGCCCCTTGAGGAGCGGTCCGAACTCCGGGAACTGGGCGATCGCCGCGTCCCCGGTCAGCTGCGGGGCTCGCGGGCCGCGGATGAGGGCGCCCATCATGGAGGGGCGCATCATCTCGGTGGGCGGGGCCGTCAGGTCGGTCATCCGGAAGGTGAGGTCGGCGAGGACCTGGTTCTCCAGTGCGGTGCGGGTCCAGCGCTTGGTCATGGCGTGGGAGAAGCCCAGGCCCCGGAGCTTGACGTTGGTCTCCACGTCGGGGAAGCCGCTGTCGTTGGTCACCGCCATCTGCCAGGACGGGGTGATGAGCTTGCCGATGGCCTTCTGCACCTTGCCGGTGAACCCGGGGGTGATGCCGGTGGTCCGCAGTTGCGTACGCAGGGCCAGCGCGCCCAGGGCCGCCAGGGACATGCCGGTGGCGTAGTTGGGGCTGAGGACGCAGACGGCGTCGCCGATGGCCACGTACCCGTCGGGGACGGGGAGCTTCTCGAAGTAGCGGCGCCGGTTGGCGAGGGCGCGGGCGGAGCGGATGGGGCCGATGGGGGTGGCCTGGGAGAGGAGTTCCGCGATGACGGGGTGGCGCAGCTTCCGGGCGTAGTCCAGGAAGCCTTCCTCGTCGTTGGGCGGGTGTGCTCCGCGGGTGCCCATGAGGGCGACGATCCAGCGGCCGTCCTCGTTGGGGACGAGTGCGGCGCCCCGGCCGGGTCGGCCCGAGCCGGATTCGGTCTGGATGAGTACGCCGGGCATGTCCGCGGTGGCCTGGAGGGGAGCGGTGTACCAGCGCCCCGCGTAGGCGAGGCCCGCGTCGAGGTGTTCCTCGGCTAGGTCGGCCAGTCCGAGGTCGGCCAGCCACTGCGGGGACTTGGACCTGCTGCCGGTGGCGTCGACGACGAGGTCGGCCTCGATGGTCCGCTCCTCGCCGCCGGTGGCCGCTTCCACCCGGACGCCGGTGACCTTGGTGGCGCTGCCGGTCAGTCCGGTGACGCGGGTCCCTTCGAGGACGCTGATCCGCTTGGCCTTCAGCGCCTGGGCGCGCACGGTGTGGTCGATGAGGTCGCGGCTGCACACGATGACGTGCGCCTCGGTGGGGAAGCGGCGGAACCAGCCCTGCGCGGTGAGGGTGAGGATCTCCTGGCCGATCAGCCGCCGGTGGGCGCCGGCCGCCAGGAGGCGGTCGATGGTGCCGGGGAGAATGGCGTCGATGGCCTGGGCGCCGCCGCGCATGAGCATGTGGTTCTGGTAGGCCTGGGGAAGGCCCTTGCGGTGCTCGGGTCCGTCGGGGAACCGGTCGCCCTCGATGAGGGTGACCCGGTCGGCGTGGCGCGTGAGGGCGACGGCCGCGAGCATGCCTGCCATGCCCCCGCCGAGTACGACTGCATGCGTCATGCGGCTTCGCCCGCTTCCAGGGCGCGGCGGCCGGCTTCGCGGCCGAGGGCCTCGAAGGTGTGCGGGATGTCGCGGCGCATTCCCTTGAGGAAGAAGAGCCGGAAGAACGGCACGAAGCCGCCGTGGAGTTCGACGTCGCGCGTGATACCGACCTGGTCGTGGCCGACCTGCTCGAACCGGGTGGTGATGAGCATCTTGCCCATGGGCATGGGCGATTCGGTGGAGTACGACCGCTCGTGGTCCACGGCCGTGACGCTGAACGGGCCCTTCTGGTTGCCCGGGGTGCCGTGGAGCTTGGTCCAGCCGGCGCTGCCCGGGGCGAACGGGCCGTCGAAGCCGCAGTCCGCCAGGTGGGGGTCCCAGTCGGCCCAGGTGCCCGCGTCGGTGGCGGTCTCCCAGACGGCGCCGAGCTCGCCGGTGATGGTGACGGACTCGCTGAACTTCAGTTGCATGGAAACCCCCTGGGGTCCGAGATGTACGAGGTACCGGGGTGCGAGGTACCGGGGTGTGGGGTGGGGCCGTACGGGCCGGCAGACCTGCCGGCCCGCCGGCCTGCCCGTGTGCCGTGCTCGCCTGCCTGCTCGCGGTTCAGGCGGCCGGGCCGCCGGCAGGGGGGCCGAACGCCTCCATGTCGGTGGCGATGATGTAGTCCGAGACGTCGGTGGTGTCCCGCTCGATCCGGCCGAGGGCCTTGTCGATGGCGGCGGAGAGCCGTTCGTCCTTGGCCTCGTCGGCGGCGGCGCGGCGGTCGGCGAACTCCGGCATGACCTCGGCTGCGAAGAGTTCCAGGGAATCGACGATGTGCTCGTGCCGGGTGTTGCCGATCTGCGCCTGGAAGATGATCTGGTCGACGCCGGCTTCCTCGTACTGGCGGATCATGCTCCGCAGCTTCTCGGGGGTGCCGATGGCACGGCGCAGGGACTCGACGCGCTCGGCCATCTCCGGCGGCAGGTTGTCCGCGTAGCCCTCGCGGACCTGCTCGAAGGCGCTGCCCAGGTCGGTGGTGCCGGGGCGGTGCTGGCCGAAGGCGTAGAAGTGGCCGAAGGCGTGGGCGAAGAAGTGCGCGCCGTCCAGGCCGCGGTCCTCGGCCGTCTGCTGGTCCTCGTGGCACAGGAAGGGCATGACGATGGCGAAGTTGGGGTTGACCGCGCGGCCCACCGGCACGCACTCCTCGGAGGCGATGATGCGGTAGTACTCGTCGGCCCACTCCTTGGCCTCGTCCACGGAGATGAAGGCGATGGTGAGCGCGCCCATGCCGAGGCGGGCGGCGGTCTTGATGGTCTCGGCGTTGCTGCACGCCAGCCACAGCGGCGGGTGCGGCTTCTGGAGCGGCTTGGGGACGACGTTGCGCGGCGGCACGTCGATCCAGGTGCCCTTGTGGCCGGTGAACGGCTCGTCGGCGAGCATCCGGGTGACGACGCCGATGGCCTCGCGCCACTGCTCGCGCTTGGTCTCGCGGTCCACGCCGAAACCGCCGAGTTCGAGCTGGGTGCTGCCCTGGCCGGAACCGAAGTCGACGCGGCCGCCGGAGATGAGGTCCAGGGTGGCGAGGCGTTCGGCGACGCGCGCCGGGTGGTTGACGGACGGCGGCAGGGAGACGATGCCGTGGGCGAGGCGGATGCGCTCGGTGCGGGCCGCGGCGGCGGCGAGGAAGACCTCGGGGGCGCTGCCGTGGGAGTACTCCTCCAGGAAGTGGTGCTCCGTGGCCCAGACGTAGTCGTAACCCAGCCGGTCGGCGGATTCGATCTGCTGCAGCGATTCCCTGAGGACCCGCTCCTCGCTGTTCTGCGTCCAGGGCCGCGGTACTTGGTGATGGTAGAGCAGACCGAAACGCATGACGGGTCCCCTTCACTTCGCAATCATTCGTGAACGACGGCCACAGTAATCCGGCCGTCTTGAGGCGGGTCCCCTAGCACACCCCTAACCTCCCTTAGGACGTTTAGCGAGTTCCGCGTCGAGTTCGCCCGTGCGCAAGTGCCGGGGCATTAGGGGGCCTGCGGAGTCTCTTCGGACTCCGGACCGCGATAGGAAGTGAGCACAGCACGGCGGATCGGTTTCTGCCGTTTACCGATCGAAAACCGGAGGATCGTAATGGGGCGTGTGGACGGCAAGGTCGTGGTGATCACGGGGGCCGGGCGCGGGCAGGGTCGCAGCCACGCAGTTCGGCTGGCCGAGGAGGGGGCGGACATCATCGCCCTCGACGTGTGCCGGGACAACGAGATCGCCGAGTACCCGATGGCGAGCGCCGAGGACCTGCGGGAGACGGCCCGGCTGGTGGAGAAGACGGGCCGCCGGGTGGTCGCCGTACAAGCCGACGTACGGGACCCGGCCG
Source organism: Streptomyces sp. NPDC006450 (assembly GCF_040612195.1). Classification (NCBI taxonomy): domain Bacteria; kingdom Bacillati; phylum Actinomycetota; class Actinomycetes; order Kitasatosporales; family Streptomycetaceae; genus Streptomyces; species Streptomyces sp. NPDC006450. The sequence continues at coordinate 10,297 of NZ_JBEXPT010000071.1, forward strand.
CCCTGGAGTCCGCGATCGCGGAGGGTGTGGGGCAGCTGGGCCGGCTGGACGCGGTGGTGGCCAACGCGGGTATCAGCCCGGTCGGTGGCGAGCGGCCGCTGCGGGCCTTCGCGGACACGGTCGACGTGAACCTGACCGGGGTGCTCAACACGGTGCACGCCGCGCTGCCGCACCTGGGTGACGGTTCGTCGGTGGTCGTGATCGGGTCGGCGGCGGGGCTGCTGTTCGGTCACGGGCAGCCGGGTCCGATGGGGCCGGGCGGTACCGGGTACGCGTTCTCCAAGCAGACGCTGGTGCAGTACGTGAACTGGTTCGCGCCGTTCCTGGCGCCGAGCGGGCGGCGCATCAACGCCGTCCACCCGGCGAACGTGGACACGGACATGATCCGCAACGAGGCGATGTACAAGATCTTCCGTCCTGACCTGGAGCACCCGACCTTCGAGGACGCGGTGCCCGGGTTCACGCAGGTGCAGGCGATGCCGATTCCGTTCGTGGACCCGGTGGACGTCTCCCACGCGGTGGTGTACCTGGTCTCGGACGAGTCCCGTTACGTGACCGGGCTGCATCTGAAGGTGGACGGCGGAGCGCTGGTCAACGCCGGCAAGTGAGGACGGGCGCCCGCACGGTGCGGGCGCCCGGGTACGGGGACGGCCGCCGCGGGGATGACCCGCGGCGGCCGTCTTTGGCGTGCCGCACGAAAGGGGTGTGCGGCACGGGGCACGGGCCGCGACGCCGCGACGGGGGATTCCGCAGCGGTGCGCCCCGTGGGCTGGGGGTGCTGTGGTGTCAGAGGCGCTGGAGGACGAAGTCGTTCGCCGTGCCTCCGCCGAACAGCACGTCGGCGCGCCCGCTGACCACGTAACCGCCGTACGGGGTCAGCGCGATGTCGGTGGGTATCGGCACGGGCCAGGCGGTCCGGCGGACGGAGACGGTGCCGGTCCAGCGGGCGTTGGCCGGCCGGATCTCGACACAGGCCTCCTGTCCCGCGGCGACGGCCAGGTGGTTGCAGACCGCCAGCAGGGAGCCGTTCGCGCGCAGCGCGATGCCGTCGCTGCCGATGATCGGGGAGTCCAGCGGGACGGCGGAGATGGCTGCGGGATCGTGCAGCGGGATCTTCAGGAGGCGGCCTTCGGTGTAGTGGTTGGCGAGGAGGAATCCCCCGGGGTGGAGGGAGTCCGCGTAAGCGGTGATCTGCCGCGGACGGGCGGGGTGGTCCGCGGCGTCGGCCGGGGACGGGAGAGCTGAGGCAGCGGCCGCGCCGAGCGTGATGGCGAGGGCCTGCCGTCGGCCGACGGGAGACTGAGGCACGGTGGTTGTCCTCTTCTGAGCGTGGAAGCAGGAAGGGCCGTAAACATGCCGTGCTGTCGTTCTCCGTGCTGTGCCTGGGGACCGAGCCGGGCCCGAATCGGACCCGACCCGACCGGACCGGACCGGTCTATGGGTGACCGGTCACCAGGTGATGGGGAGTTCGCCCGCCACGCCGTGGACGAGGGTCTGGCTCTTGAACCGGATGTCCTCGAACGGCACCGCGAGCTTCAGGTCCGGTATGCGGGCGAGCAGGCTACCGAACACGACCTCCAGCTCCACGCGCACCAGGTTGGCGCCGGGGCACTGGTGGATGCCGTGGCCGAAGGCGGAGTGGCCGCGGGCGTCGCGGTGGATGTCGAAGGCGTCGGGGTCCGCGAAGACGGACTCGTCGCGGTTGGCGGAGCCGGTGAGGGCGATCACGCCCTCACCCTTGCGGAGCACCCGGCCGCCGATCTCGATGTCCTCGGTGAGCGCACGGGCGGGGCTGGAGTCGGCGATGGCCAGGTAGCGCAGGAGTTCCTCGACCGCGCCGGGAAGCAGTTCCGGGTTCGCGCGGAGCTCGGCGAGCTGCTCGGGGTGCTGGAGCAGCACCAGGATGCCCAACGCGATCATGTTGGAGGTGGTGTCGAAGCCGCCGAAGAGGAGGTTCTTGGCCAGGCCCGCGATGTCGCTGCTGGTGAGGGTCTGCTCGGTGCGGTTCTTCAGGGCGATGCGGCCGAGGAGGTCGTCGGCGGGGTCCTTTTCCTTGTCTGCGACCAAGCGGTTGAGGTAGACCTCCAGCTCCTGCTGGGCCGACATCATCTCCTGCGGGTCGACGTCGCTGCGGACGAGGGTCTCGGCACAGCGGCGGAAGAAGTCGCTGTCCTCCGTGGGCACCCCCATGAGCTCGCAGAAGATCAGGGCGGGGACGGGGAAGGCGATGGCCTCGATGAGGTCCACGGGGCCGCCGGAGGCGAGCATGGCGTCGATGTGGTGGTCGACGATCTCCTGGATGCGGGGCCGCAGGGCCTGGGCGCGCCGGGCGGTCAGCTCGGGTACGAGCATCCGGCGGCGGGAGCCGTGCTCCGGCGGGTCCATGCCGACGAGGGGCAGCTCGATCTCCTGGAGGATCTCGTCGGGGACGGGCACCTGGAGCGGGTAGGCCGCGGCCTTCCAGTTGGAGCTGGTGGTGGTGTCGCCGAGGAGCTGACGGACGTCCTCGTGGCGGGAGAGCAGCCAGACCTCCTTGCCGTTCCAGCTCAGCCGGGCCTTGGCGACGGGCTCCTCGGCGCGCAGGCGCGCGTACTCCGGGGGCGGGCTGAACGGGCACGTCCGGGCCATCGGGAAATCGTGCGGCTCGCCGTTCGCGGCGCCGCCGGCCGCGTCGGCCGTAGCGGAGCTGGTGGTGTCGACCACGTCGGTCATTCGGATGTCACCTTTTCTTGGATAGCGGGGAATTCGGTGCCCCGTCGCACTGGAATCGAAATACCGTCATGGGTTGCCGCCGATGGGCATCCGGTGATGACGAGGAACTGTGACGTGAATGTGGTCACGTGGTGCGAACCTACTCCGAGCCGTTTTCCTGTCAGCCCCTATCGCCCCCTATCGGCGCTGCCTGGGGATTCCCCCTCCGGGAGTTCCGTCGTCCTCCTCCAGGAGCCCCCGCGCACACATTTCACCCACCCACAGCTCCAGGTCCGCGAGGGCGTTGGCCTCGTCGACTTCCCAGACGCCGGCCAGGGTGCGCGCCGCGGCGACACTGTCGCCGTTGCACTGCCGCAAGGCGATCCACATGACGGTGTCGTTGGTGTTGCCCCGGTAGGTCCGAGCTCCTTCCGCGCGGCTGAGGACCAGCCGGCCCTGGCCGTCCAATCCCACAGTCACGCCACCCCTCGGCCGAACGCGCACGGCTCCCCTTCGTCGGACGCGCGGCAACCGTGGCTCCCGCACCACGGAGGACCGCCTCATACAGTTGTCTCTTACGTACGTCCGTTTAGCTAGGGGTCTCGGCCCCCAGATCGCGAATCTTTCTGAACACTTGACCCTGGGCGCGTGCGCGCGGCCCCGACTGCGGGGCCGCGCTGCGGCTTTCGCGTGTCCCGCCCCGGCGGGCCGGGTCAGGCGGCCACCGCGACCGCCTCGACCGCCGGGGTGCGCAGGACGCGTACCGTCGTCGCCAGCGTGGTGACCAGGGTCGCGACCGTGGCGATGGCCACGATGCCGAGCCAGATCCCCGGGCCCTGGTCGGGCAGGAAGGAGTCGGTCTTGGCCGCGTTGAAGGGCAGGATGCCCGCGATGCCGGCCACGGTCCCGAAGAACACTCCGAGCACCGTCAGCACCAGTCCCTCGGCGACGACCATCTTCAGTACCTGGCTGGGGGTGGCACCGGCCAGCCGCTGCTGGCCGAACTCCCGGCCGCGGTCGGAGGTCGCCGCGTACAGGCTGTTGACCAGCATGACGCAGGCGAAGGCCACGATGATGCCGACGATCACGAAGTTCATGGTCTCCACGTTCTTGTCGGAGACCGACTGGAGCGCGCCCGAGGCCTTCAGTGCGTCGTTGCCGATCGCCTGCATGTAGAGCGTGGCCGTCGCCATCCCCGTGAAGATCACGAGCGGCAGGAGCACACCGGCCTGCTGGGCTGCACGCTGGCGCATGTTGTGCGCCGTCAGGTAGCCGCTGGCGCCGCCGAACTTGACCAGTAGCCCCTCGATACGGTCCATCAGACTCCGCAGCACCAGCGGCGCGAGGACGGCGAGGCCGACCGCGATGACGATGGCCCCGTAGACCGCGGGTGCCATCACCGAGGGGTCGTTCGGGTCGAAGGCGAAGGTCAGGCAGACGCCCACCGTGCCGAGCACGACCGCCCCGGAGCCGATGAGGGCGCGCGTCCGGTTCCGGGAGGCCGTGGGAAGTCCGGCGGCCTGCCGGGTGGCCCGGCGCACCGCGAGGAACGCGGCCCCGATGGAGGCCAGGAGGGTGGTGTCGACGCCCGACAGCAGAGCGACGATGCCGAAGGAGTAGTCCACCTGCTGGGCGACCTGCCCGGAGTCCTTGAACATGTCCAGCAGCATCCGGCCGCCGATCATCGCGGGCCCGATGGCGAGCAGCGCCCCGATCACCGCCACGACGGCCGACTCGCCGACGACCATCCACCGGACCTGGGCCGGGGTCGCCCCGGTGCTGCGCAGCAGGGAGATCTCCGCGCTGCGCTGCCGTACGTTCACGGTCATCGTGGAGGCGACCGCGAAGAAGACCAGCAGGGTGCCGTAGCCGCCGACCACGCCGGCGACCAGGCCGAGCGACTCGGCGCTGACGTCGTCGACGCCCTTGGCGCCGGCCGTGTCGTGCATGGAGTTGAACGTCATGATGATGGTGGCGCCGAGGAAGGCCGACAGCAGGGTGGCGACGAGCCGCCCCGGCCGGAACCTGATGGAGCGCAGGGCCAGTGCGAACATGACTCAGACCTCCCGCATCTGAGCGTGGACCGGGTCACCGATGTGCGCCAGCCGGTCGGCCACCGCGTCCACCGTCGGGCCGACCATGCGGCCGACGACCCGGCCGTCCGCGAGGAACAGCACGGAGTCGGCGTACGAGGCGGCGACGGGGTCGTGCGTCACCATGACCACGGTCCGGCCGTGGACGTTGACGGCCTCCTGGAGGAGGAAGAGGATCTCCCGCGCACTGCGGGTGTCCAGGGCGCCGGTCGGCTCGTCCGCGAAGATCACTCGGGGCTCGGCGACGAGCGCGCGGGCAATGGCCACACGCTGGCGCTGGCCACCGGAGAGCTGGTCGGGCCGGTGTGCAAGACGCCCGCCCAGGCCGACCCGCTCCAGGGTCTCCCGGGCCAGCTTCTCGTCGACCCGACGGCCGGCGAGCTTCAGCGGGAGGATGGTGTTCTGCAGGACGTTGAGCGTGGGCAGCAGGTTGTACTGCTGGAAGATGAAGCCGATGCGCTGCCGGCGGAACTTGGTCAGCGCCGCCTCGGTGCCGCCCGTCATCTCCTCGCCGTCCACCATGATGACGCCCTTGTCCGGGCGGTCCAGGCCCGCCGCGCACTGCAGCAGGGTGGACTTGCCGGAGCCGGACGGGCCCATGACGGCGGTGAAGCTGCCGGTCGGCAGGCTCACACTCACGTCGTTCAGTGCGGTCACCGCATTGTCCGCGGCCCCGTAGACCTTGGTGACCCCGACCAGACGCAGGGCCTCGGCACTGCTGCCGCGCTCGGTCGTGCCTGTACGTCGCGCCATTGCGTTCCCTCCATTGAAAAGCTGTCTTCGCCTCGTGAACAAGAATCCCGGCCGCCCGGCCGAGGCGCATTGGGCGTACCACCCGAGTGGCAGGTGTCCCTAGGTACACCCCCTAAGGGGAGACCCCAACTCGTCTTCCGACCTGCGGAGTTACCGGGTTCACTGGGGTTGGTTCCCGTGCTTGCGCTGGGGCAGGGGGGCGTGTTTGGACGCCAGTGCGGACAGCGCGTCGATGAGCCGCGCCCGGGTGTCCGCCGGGTCGATCACATCGTCGACCAGACCGCGTTCGGCCGCGTAGTACGGGTGCATCAGCTCTTCCCGGTATTCCTTCACCAGCCGGGCCCGCGTCTCCTGCGGATCGTCGGCCGCGGCGATCTGGCGCCGGAAGATGACGTCCGCGGCGCCCTCGGCACCCATCACGGCGATCTCGTTGGTGGGCCAGGCCAGCGACACGTCGGTGCCGATCGGCCGCGAGTCCATCACGATGTAGGCGCCGCCGTAGGCCTTGCGCAGGATCACCTGCACCCGGGGCACGGTGGCGTTGCAGTACGCGTACAGCAGCTTGGCGCCGTGCCGGATGACACCGCCGTGCTCCTGCTCCACTCCCGGCAGGAATCCCGGTACGTCGACCAGGGTGACCAGCGGAATGCTGAAGGCGTCGCAGAACTGCACGAACCGGGCCGCCTTCTCGGAGGCACTGATGTTCAGTACGCCCGCCAGCGCCGCCGGCTGGTTCGCGACGAGGCCGACCACCCGGCCGCCGAGGCGGGCCAGCGCGCAGATCACGTTCGGCGCCCACGCCTCGTGCACTTCGAGGTACTCGCCGTGGTCGACGATCTCCCCGATCACCTCGCCCATGTCGTAGGAGCGGTTGGGCTCCGCGGGCACCAGGTCGCGCAGCCGCTCGGTCCGCCGGTCGACGGGGTCGTCGGCGGGCCCGGCGGGCGGCAGCTCCCGGTTGTTGGACGGCAGCAGGGAGAGCAGGTAGCGCACGTCGGCCAGGCAGGTCTCCTCGTCGTCGTAGGCGAAGGAGACCAGTCCGGAGCGGGTCGCGTGGGCATCGGCGCCGCCGAGGTCGTCGGCGCTGATCCGCTCCCCGGTGACGGCCTGCACCACGTCCGGCCCGGTGAGGAACATCTGGGCGGTGCCGCGGACCATGAAGACGAAGTCGGTGAGCGCGGGAGAGTACGCCGCCCCTCCCGCGCAGGGGCCCATGATGACGCTGATCTGCGGGATCACCCCGGAGCTGCGCACGTTGCGCTGAAAGATGCCGCCGTAGCCGGCCAGCGCCGTCACGCCTTCCTGGATGCGTGCGCCCGCCCCGTCGCACAGCCCCACCAAGGGGGCTCCGGCGGAGTCGGCCAGGTCCATCAGCTTGGTGATCTTCTGGGCGTGGGCCTCGCCGAGCGCCCCGCCGAAGATCCGGAAGTCGTGGGCATAGACGAAGACCCGGCGGCCGTCGACCAGGCCCCACCCGGTGACCACCCCGTCGGTGTGGGGGCGTTTGAGTTCCAGGCCGAAGCCGGTGGCCCGATGCCTGCGGAACGCCTCGATCTCGGTGAAGGTCCCCGGGTCGAGGAGCAGGTCGATGCGCTCCCTGGCGGTGAGCTTGCCCTTGGCGTGCTGGGCCGCCGTGGCCCGCGGGTCAGGGCCCTGGAGAAGCCTTTCGCGCAGCTCCTTCAGTTCCGCCAGCCGGTTTGCGGCGCCGGGTGTACGGGGCTGCGGCGCGGGCTGCCGCCGGGGTTCGGCGGCGGGGGCGGGCGGCACCGCGATCTGCGGCTCCTCCTCGACTGCGGTCATGAATGGCACGGCGCCCGCATCGGGTGCGGGCGCCGCTTCCTCCCTTCGGGCATCACGTGCGGGTTGCGCGGGGCGCACCCCCATCGGCGCGCGCGGGCGTACCGGGGGCCGCGGTGGCCCCCGGTACGGGCGCGGTGTCAGGGCGTGGGGGTGAAGCCCGCGAGGGGGCTGATGTCGCAGGCGCGGGCCGGACCGGCGCCGGCCGGGGTGCGGCCGAGCGGCACCAGCACCGGACCGGCGGGCCGTCGGGCGGCGGGCCGGGTCCGGGAGTGGTCGCGGTCGGGCCGGGGCACGGAACCGGCCCTCACCCCGGCCAGCGCCCGCTCGCCGTGGCCCTGGACGCATTCCGGGTCGGGGCCGTCCAGCGGCAGCCCGGTGAAGAACTTGGCCGCCATGCAGCCGCCGCGGCAGCTGTCGTACGCGGAGCAGGAGCCGCAGGCTCCGGCGCCCTGGGGTTCGCGCAGGCTCGCGAACAGGGGCGACTCCCGCCAGACCGTGCCGAAGCCGCCGGGGTCCAGGACGTTGCCGGCCTTGAAGGCGTCGTGGAGCGCGAAGGGGCAGGCGTAGACGTCGCCGACCGGGTCGATCAGGCAGACGACGCGGCCCGCGCCGCACAGGTTCAGTCCGGGCAGCGGGGTCGATCCCAGCGGGTTGAGGTGGAAGAAGGAGTCCCCGGTCAGCACTCCCTCGCCGTGGGCCGTCAGCCATTCGTACAGCAGGCGCTGCTGGTCCGCCGTCGGATGCAGCTCGTCCCAGCTGTCCGCGCCCCGCCCGGCGGGCCGCAGCCGGGTGATCCGCAGCTGCGCCCCGTACTCCTGGGCGAGCGCCGCGAACTCGTCGAGCTGCGGAATGTTGTGACGGGTCATCACCACGCTGAGTTTGAAGCCCTCGACGCCCGCGTCGCGCAGGTTGCGCATCGCGGTGACGGCGGTCCCGTGGGAACCGGGGCCGCGCACCGCGTCGTTGACCTCGGCGGTGGCCCCGTCCAGGGAGATCTGCACGTCGACGTAGTCGCGGCCGGCGACCCAGGCGGCGCGCTGCGGGGTGAGCCGCACCCCGTTGGTGGAGAACTTGACCCCGACGCCCCGGTCCGTGGCGTAGTCGACGAGCTCCCAGAAGTCGGGGCGCACGGTGGGCTCACCGCCGCCGATGTTCACGTAGAACACCTGCATGCGCTGGAGTTCGTCGATCACCTCCCGGCACTGGGCCGTGGTCAGTTCGCGCGGGTCCCTGCGGCCCGACGAGGACAGGCAGTGCACACACGCCAGGTTGCAGGCGTACGTGAGCTCCCAGGTCAGGCAGATCGGTGCGGTCAGTCCGCTCTCGAAGTGGTCGACGAGCTTCATCGGTGCTGCTCCCCTGCTGCTGGGCGATGCGCCTGCCGCGCTCAGCGCGGTTCGATGGTCCCCGTGGCGGCGAGCCCGGCCAGCGCCCCGAGGTGTGCGGTGTATTCGGCTTCGGGCACGCCCGCGGCACTCAGGGCCGCGTGGACGTCCGGGTGCTCGTGCAGGGCCCGTACGGCCGCCACGAGGACCGGGGACTTCAGGAAGGTCAGGCGCCGGGTCCCGTAGTGGTACGCCAGCGCGCCGAAGGGTTCGGGCCGCAGCGCGACCTGTGGTGAGCATCGGTACGGCATACCGGGATCGAACACCGGATCTCCTCTGCGCTCGACGGCACCGGCAGTCGCCATCCTGGGCGACGCGGGTGGCATACGGCCCCCTGAAAGACCCCTGCCCGGCCCCTATCGTGGGGGCCGGGCAGGGGTCTGACGGATGCGCCGGACCCCGTTCTCCGGGCGGGGTCGGGTCGGCAGGTCGGTGCAGGTGAGGCTGGGTCAGGTCAGGTGGACTTCGGCCTCCACGGCCGTCTCGGGGACGTCGAACACGGCGAGGCCCGCCGGGAGGTCGGTGCGGCCGTTCACCCCGAGCTTGCGGTAGACGCGGGTGAGGTGTTGCTCGACCGTGGAGACGGTGATGTACAGCCGTCTTCCGATGGCGCGGTTGGTGTGCCCCAGCGCCGCCAGCATGGCCACCTTGCGTTCGGCCCGGCTCAAGTCGGGCGTCTGGTCGGTCTCGAAGACCGGTTCGGGCTGCAACAGGAGCTCGTCGGCCGACCGGCCGCGGCGCCGCACGAAGGTGGCGGCCGGCGCCCGGCAGGCCTTGGTCTCCTGGGCGGCCCGGCGCGAGGTCTCCCGGGCCCGTTCGAACTCGCCGAGCTCCTGGTAGACCTCGCTGAGTTCGGCCAGGGTCCGGGCGTGCTCGAACCGGTCGCCGGCGGTCTCCAGCAGGCCGACCGCGTCGACCAGCAGGCCCTGGCGCTGGGAGAGCTCGCTGCATCCGGCCAGTACGCGCATGGCGCGCCCCCGCGTCGCGGCGTCGCCCGGCTTGCTGCACTCCAGTTCCTGGCGGGCCAGCTGCCGGGCCATGCGGCGACGGCCCAGCCTCAGATTGGCCTCGGCCAGATCGGTGCGCACCGGCATCAGTACGTTCAGGTCGAGGTTCCACTGACGTTGGAGCTCGGCGCAGGTCTCAAAGTCGTTGAGCGAGGCCAGCACCTGTTCCGTGGCCAGGTGGTACGCGCCCCGGGCGTGCAGGTAGCGCAGCCCGAGCACGGTGCTGAACAGCCCGTCCGGCAGTACGTGCCGCAGGGCGCGGGCGGCGACCCCGTGCCGCCCCATGGCGGTGTTGCCCCGGACCAGGACGGCGAGGGGGTAGCCGATGAGCACGCCCCAGTTCTGCGCGGGCAGGGTGGCGAGCGCCGTGTCGGCGTGGCTGATCGCGGTGGCCAGCTCACCGCGCCGCAGGGCGATGTCGGCACGCACCACTCCGAGCAGGGCCTGCCAGGTGGGGGCGCCGCGGCGGGCGGCTTCCTCGATGAGCTCGTCGCACAGGGCGGCGGCCTTCTCGGCCTTGGAGCCCTGGCCGAGGGCGAGCAGGGCGGTGGCGAGGACTTCGAGGCTGTTGTCGCTGAGCGCACAGCTCTGCAGGATGTGCTCGGCGCTGGCGACGGTGGCTTCGGTGCTGCCCTGGGTCCAGGCGTCAGCGAGGGCGCTCGCCGCCCGGGTCCAGGGGTCCTCGCCCAGGGGGGTCTCGGGGCCCGTGCCGGTGAGGTCGAGCTGGGCGGAGGGTCCGTAGAACCACAGGGTGGCGAGCCGTACGACGGCCCGGGTGGTCAGGTCGGGCTGGCTGTCGGGGTCGCGGAGCAGGGTCAGCCCCTGTTCGACGACCGCGGTCTCGCCCTGCCACATGGCCTGCCGGATGAGGGTGACCATTTCGGCCGCGGCCAGCCTGCCGTCCCGCATGGCCTGCCGGAGCGGTCCGGAGTGGACCATGGCGGCCGAGGGGTTGAAGCGCCAGTTGGCGCGTACGAGGGCCTCGATGATGGCGGCCCGCTCCTGCTCGCCGGTTTCGGCGCTCAGGGCGAGTTCCAGGTAGCGGACGGCGAGCGGTGCCTTGTCCTCGGCCAGTGCCTTCTCGCCGGCTTCCCGCAGGACTCCCGCCGACCAGGCTCCCGCGGAGCGGTCGGCGGCGGCCAGGTGGCCGGCGATGACATCGCTGGACACGCCGCGCTCGTAGAGGAGTTCGGCGATCTGCAGGCGCAGCCGGGTGTGCTCGTCGACGGGCAGGCTGGCGAGGACGGCCGCCTCGGCGGCCCGGCTGCGCAGCCTGCCGGCCGAGATCAGGCCGGCGTCGGTGAGGATGTCCATGGCCTGGGTGACGCTTCGGCTCTCCATGCCCAGGACGCGGGCCACGATGGACGGGGCCGTCTCGTCCCCGAGGAGGACCAGGCACTGGGCCACCCTCAGCAGGTTCGTGTCCCACGCGTGCAGACAGGACATGAGGGCCCGGGCGAAGGCGGGTCCGCTCGGCGGTTCCTCGCCGAGTTCTCCGCCGAACTCCCCGTCGAGGTCTGCGTTGGCCTCGGCGAAGCCGTCGCGGCGGTCCTCGATCAGAGCCTTCAGCAGTACGGAGTTCCCGCCGCTGGCCAGGTGGTAGGCACGGGCGAGGTGGTGGGGCACGGGCCCGCCCAGGGCGGTGCCGAGGACCTCGGCGACCCGCTCCGCGGAGAGGGGTGCCAGATGGATGCGGTGGTGTGGGAGCCTGGTCAACTCCGCCGAGAACGCGGGGAGCACGTCGTGCGGCCGTTCCCATTCGCTGAGGACGACCAGGATGCGGGCGCTCTCCATGCGGCGCTGCAGCCACAGGAGGAAGTTCAGGGAGGTGTAGTCGGCGAACTGGATGTCGTCCACCGCGATGACCAGCGGCTGCCTGCGGGCCAGTTCGAGCAGGATGCCGGCTAACCGGCGCAGTAACTGCGCCTCTTCCCTTCGCACGCCCGAGGCCTGGCCGTCCGCGGCGTCGGCCGACTCCCGGAAGGTGTCGGCCGCCATCACCTTGTCCATCTGGTCCGCTATGTCCTGCGGCAGTCCGGTGCTGTACACCAGTTGCTCTATCACTCCCCCGCGCAGCATCTGCTCCGCGCGCGACCCGCTGGCGCGCATGACCATGGCGCCGGAGTCCGCTGCCAGCCTGGAGACCTCGCGCAGGAGGTCGGTCTTGCCGACCCCCAGCCCTCCGTTCACCAGGACGAGGCGGCCGTTGCCGTCCTCGCTCTCCCCGTACAGACGCCTTAGTAGCTCGACTTCCCCACACTGGATAGCCGTCATTGACGGTTTCCCCTCCACCGGTAACGAACGTGATCGTCCCGTACCGCTCTTCGCGCCCACGGCGCGGTCCCCGTCTGGGTCGGGGGTCGGCAGCTGAGTACGATCCGAGATGTGAATTTCCGAGAGGCCGTCTACACAAGACGGACACAACAACAGCACACGCGCTGGTTCGCGCCTGCTGTGGAGCACACCTGTATGAACTCGCCGTCCGACATCCCAAGCCCCCGCTTGTCATAACCCTGCCAGGCCGCCGAAGGACGGACCCGACACGGGCCGTAAGTAAATACTTAAGAGCCACACAGGGCTCACTTCGCCGCGTGCGCCAGCGCGCCGGGCGGCATTTCCTGACGAGCGTACCTGACAAGCGTCTAAAAGGCTAAGGCCAAAAACTCACACCAAGTTACCGTCCGGTTAAGCGGATTACCTCCTTTCCAATTACCTCACCCAGGTGCACGAACGCCCGGTGGACCTGCCCCCGCCGACGGGGTGGGGAGCAGGCGACCACCGGGCCGCAACGCACAAATCAGCCTTGCGTCTCCAATTCTTCATCGAGGATGGCGAAAATCTCCTCTGCCGATGCAGACTCCAGATCGGCACCCACACCCGGAGCCTCTGTGTCGAAAAGGAGTTCCTGGAGATATCGGGCGAGAGCGGTTGCCGACGGGTGGTCGAAGACCAGCATCGGCGCCAGGTTGCGGCCGGCCGCCGTCACCATGCGATTGCGCATTTCCAGTGCGCTCAGCGAGTCGAAGCCGATGTCCAGGAAGCCCCGGTCCGGGTCGATCGCCTCGCCTCCGCTGTGCCCCAGCACCGACGCCGCGTGCGTACGCACCATGTCCAGCAGGGCACTCTCGCGCTCCGCCGAGGGCAGCCCCGACAGGCGCTTCACCAGGTCGCCGGCCCCCGCGTCCGCACCGGGAGCGGTGAGCCGTACCGGGACCCTCACGAGGCGGCGCAGCAGGGCCGGTATCCCGCCCGCGCGGGCGCGCAGCGCACCGGGGTTCAGGCGCAGTGGCGCGATGACGGCCTCCCCGGTGGCGAGGGCCGCGTCGAACATGAGCAGGCCGTCCGCCATCGAGAAGGCCGGCAGACCCTGCCCCTCCATCCGCTGCAGGTCGACCTCGGAGAGGTGCCGGCTCATGCCGAAGTCCACTCCAAAGGCACCCCAGGCCAGCGAGACTGCGGGCAGGCCCGCGCGGCGGCGCTCCAGGGCCAGCGCGTCCAGGAACACGTTCGCGGCCGCGTAGCCGGCCTGCCCCTGCGCGAGGACCATGCCGCCGGCGGAGGAGAAGAGGACGAACGCCTTCAGATCCAGGTCGCGGGTGAGCTCGTGCAGGTGCCAGGCTCCATCGGCCTTGGGCGCGAACGTCGCGTCCAGCAGCTCCGGAGTCCACGAGCCGACGACCCCGTTGTGCACCACGCCGGCGGTGTGGATCACCCCGGCGAGGGGGTGCTCGGCGGGTACCCCGGCCAGCAGGGCCGCAACAGCCTCCCGATCGGCTACGTCGCACGCCTCGATCCGCACCTCGGCACCCGACGCGGACAGCTCCGCGAGGAGCTCGACCGCACCCGACGCACCCGACCCGGACCGGCTGACCAACAACAGATGCCGCACGCCGTGCTCGGACACCAGATGACGGGCCACCTCCGCACCCAGACCACCCGTACCACCCGTGATCAGCACCGTACCGCCACCAACACCGGCAGCGTCGTCGGCAAGGGCGGACAACCCGGCGCCCACGGAGACGGACATCGCCGGCACCCGAGCCAGCCTCGGAAGGAGGATCCTCCCGGCGCGGAGCGCGATCTCCGGCTCGCCGGTGGCAACGGCGGCCGACAGCCCGGCCACCGAACGCGGATCCGCGCCAGCCACGAGACCACCCGGATCCAGATCGACCAGCTGGAACCGACCGGGATTCTCCGCCTGCGCCGCACGCACCAGACCCCAGACCGGGGCCTGCCCAAGATCCACATCCTCACCCGGCTCCACCGCGACCGCACCACGCGTCGCCACCACCAGCCGGGAATCAGCGAACCGATCCCGCGACAGCCACTCCTGGACCACCGCCAACACCTCATGAGCCGACTCGCGCACAGCCTTCAGCGGATCACCACCCGACGCCCCGCACGCGTACAGCACCACCTCCGGCACCGGACCGCCCACCGACACATCCCGCCACAACGGAAGAACCACCTCCGACGACGAGCCCGGAACCGACAGCTCCTCCCACTCGATACGGAGCAACGACCCACCACCCGCATCGGAAGCCACCGCCAACTGCGCAGCCGACACCGGCCTGAGTGACAGCGCCTCGACGGTGGCAACGGCATTCCCGTCCGCATCCGCGAGCCGCATGGACAGGTTGTCCGCCGCCGTCCGGGTCAAGTGCACGCGCACCGCGGGTGCACCGGCGCCGTGGAGGGACACACCGGCCCACGAGTACGGGAGCAGTGTGGGCTCGTCACCGGTGTCCCCGACGCTCAGGGCGTGCATGGCAGCGTCGAGGAGTGCGGGATGGATCCCGAAGCGCGCCGCATCGGCATGCTCCTCCTCCACCAGCCCCACCTCGGCGAAGACGTCCTCACCGCGCCGCCAAGCAGCCTTCAGCCCCTGGAAGACCGGCCCGTACGCATAACCCTGCCGCAGCAGCACGTCATACGCATCAGCCACCTCCACCGCCTCGGCACCGGCCGGCGGCCACACCGACAGGTCCTCGGCGCCCGGGGCAGACACGCCCCCGGAGACCAACGCTCCATCCGCATGCAGGGTCCACGCCACATCCGAGGCAACCGACTCGCCACGCGAGTACACACGCACCGACCGGCGCCCCACACCATCCGGGGCACCCACCGCCACCTGCACCCGTACGCCACCCTGCTCGGGCAGTACCAAGGGCGCCTGAAGCGTCAGCTCCTCCACGACCTCACAGCCCAGCTCACGCCCGGCGTGGAGAGCGAGCTCCACGAAGCCGGTGCCGGGGAGCAGGACCGTGCCCAGTACGTCGTGGTCGGCGAGCCAGGGCTGCGCCTCCACCGACAGGCGGCCGGTGAACACGACCCCGTCGGAGTCGGGAAGATCCACCGCGGCACCGAGGAGGGGATGATCGGCCGCCCGCTGCCCGAGCGTCACGGGAGCCGCGCCCACCGCACCGCCGGTCAGCCAGTAGCGGTCGCGCTGGAAGGCGTACGTGGGCAGTTCGATCCGGGCCGGGGCGTGCTCGGCGTAGAACGCCTCCCAGTCGATGTCCGTCCCGGAGACATGGAGATGGGCCAGAGCGGTCAGGACCGATTCCGCCTCGTCCTTGTCCCCGCGCAGGCTCGGTACCACCACGGCACGCGAATCGTCCGGGAGGGACTGCTGGGTCAGCGCCGACAGCACACCCTGCGGGCCGATCTCCACAAACCGGGAGACCCCCAGACCGTTCAGGGCCGAGACCGCGTCCGCGAAGCGCACCGGACGCAGGACGTGCTCCACCCAGTACTCCGGGTCCTGCCAGGCGGCATCCGGGGCTCCGGTGACCGTGGAGACGGTCGGCAGGGTGGCCGGCTTGAGGTCCAGGGCTGCGACGACCTTGCGGAACGGCTCGATCATCGGCTGCATCAGCGGGGAGTGGAAAGCGTGACTGACCTCCAGCCAGCGCACCCGACGACCCTCAGCCCGGAAACGCTCCTCCAACGGGGCAAGCGTTTCACGGGGACCCGACGCCACCACCGAACGCGGCCCGTTCACCGCAGCCACACCCACATCAACGAGCCCGGCCAGCGCCTCGACCAGCTCGCCTTCCGTGGCCTCGACCGCGAGCATCGCCCCGCCAGCCGGCAGGGCCTGCATCAGACGACCACGCGCCGCCACCAGAGAGCACGCATCCGCCAGTGAAAGCACACCGGCGATGTGCGCTGCGGCAATCTCACCGACCGAGTGGCCCGCCACAACATCAGGCAGAACACCCCACGACGCCCACAACCGCGCCAGAGCCACCTGAAGCGCGAACACCGCAGGCTGCGAAACCCCCGTCCCCCACACCTCAGAACCCAGCTCACCATCCAACAGAAGCGGGCCTACGGGAAATTCCAGTTGGGCATCGAGCAGCCCGCACACCTCGACCAGAGCCTCACGGAACACCGGGAACCGAGCCACAAGACCCGCGCCCATACCCGACCGCTGCGAACCCTGACCCGAGAACGCAAACGCCAGCCGGCCGCCAGAAGCCACCCGGCCCTCGACGAGACCTTCGGCACGCGCACCAGCGGCCAACGCCTCCAGCCCAGAGGACAGTTCACCCAGGTCGGAGGCCAGAAGGACCGCGCGGTGCTCAAGACCCGCACGCGTCACCACCTGCGAGAACGCAACATCGGCAAGCCTCAGCGACGCATCCGAAGCGACACGCTCACGAAGCCGCTCGGCCTGACCACGCAAACCGGCCACCGACTTCGCCGACACCACCACCGGCACCACACCCACGGCCGGAGCATCCACCACACCAGCAGGAATCTCGACCGCCGGCGGCTCCTCCACGATCACATGCGCATTCGTCCCGCTCAGACCGAACGACGACACACCCGCACGCCGCGGAGCCCCCGTCACCGGCCACGGACGGTTCTCCGTCAGCAGCCGGACTCCCCCCTCGGACCAGTCCACCTGGTGCGAAGGACTCCCGGAGTAGAGCGACTTGGGAAGGACCCCGTTCCGCAGGGCCATCACCATCTTGATCACACCGGCGACACCGGAGGCCGCCTGCGCGTGGCCGATGTTCGACTTCAGGGAGCCCAGCCAGAGCGGCGTGTCGTCCCCCCGCTCGCGCCCGTACGTCGCCAGCAGCGCCTGCGCCTCGATCGGGTCGCCCAGCGTCGTACCAGTGCCGTGGCCCTCCACCGCGTCGACGTCCGACGCCGACAGCCGGGCATTGGCCAGGGCCTGCCGGATCACCCGCTGCTGCGAAGGACCGTTCGGCGCGGTGAAGCCGCTGGAGGCGCCGTCCTGGTTGACCGCGCTGCCCCTGATCACCGCCAGCACCTGGTGCCCGTTGCGCCGGGCGTCCGACAGCCGCTCCACCAACAGCAGGCCGACGCCTTCCGAGCAGCCCACGCCGTCCGCCGACGCGGAGTACGACTTGCAGCGGCCGTCCGGGGCCAGGCCGCGCTGCGTGCTGAAGTACACGAACATGTCCGGGTTGGCCATGACCGTCACCCCACCGGCGAGCGCCAGATCGCACTCGCCCGACCGCAGGGCCTGCGCCGCCAGGTGCAGGGCCACCAGCGACGAGGAGCACGCCGTGTCGACGGTGACCGACGGGCCCTCAAGGCCGAGCGTGTACGACACCCGGCCGGACACCAGGCTGCCGTCGCTCGTCGCGTGGGCGTAGTCGTGGTACATGAGGCCGGCGAACACGCCCGTACGGCTGCCCCTCAGGGAAACCGGGTCTATGCCGGCCCGCTCCAGCGCCTCCCACGAGGACTCCAGCAGGAGCCGCTGCTGAGGGTCCATGGCCAGCGCCTCGTTGGGACTGATCCCGAACAGGTCCGCGTCGAACCGTGCGGCCTCGTAGAGGAATCCGCCTTCGCGGGCCACGGACTTGCCGGGCTTGCCGGGCTCCGGGTCGTAGAGGCCGCCCACGTCCCAGCCGCGGTCCGTCGGGAATCCGGAGACGGCGTCCACGCCGTCCTCGACCAGCCGCCACAGGTCCTCGGGCGACTCGACGCCGCCTGGGTAGCGACAGGCCATGCCGACGACGGCGATGGGCTCGTGCGCGGAGGCCAGCAGTTTGCCGTTCTCCTGCCGCAGACGCTCGTTGTCCAGCATGGACGTGCGCAACGCCTCGACGATCTGGTCAACCGATGTACTCACGGTGAAATCAGCCTCTCGCTCAGTTGGCATCGCTGATGCCGAGTGCCGCCCGCACGAGGTCGTCGACCCCCATGCTCTTGATTGCGTCGCTCTGCCCGGTGCCGGGGGTCGCCTCCGCTGCGGGTTCCTCGGGCGCGGCCAGGTTCAGGAGGGTCTCCAGCAGTCCGGACTCGCGCAGTGCGGCGAGCGGAATGGCGGCGATCCGGGCGCGTACGGACTCGTCGTCGAGGGGCGAGTCCGTTGCGGTGTTCTCTTCGACTCCGGGCAGCAGTTCGGCGAGCAGGTGCTCCGCCAGCGCCCGGGGGTTGGGGTAGTCGAACATGAGCGTCGCCGGCAGGCGCAGCCCAGTGGCCGACTGGAGCTGGTTGCGCAGCTCGATCGCGGCCAAGGAGTCCAGGCCGAGCTCGGTGAAGCCCCGGCTCAGGTCGATCGCGGCCGGATCGTCGTGCCGTACGGCGGCGACGTGCGTCCGTACGACGTCCAGCAGGAACTGCTTGCGCTGCTCCCCGCCGAGGCGGGCCAGCTGCTGTTCCAGCGAAGCCGAGGCCTTGGCCGGTTCGACGTGCGCCGGGCGCGGGGCGCCGGGCGTACGCGCGGTCTTGGTGGTCCGGCCCCGGAGCAGGTCCCGGAACAGCGGCGACACCTCGGGGTTGCGGGCGGCGAGCGTCGGCAGGTCGAGGAGCATCGGGACGAGGACCGCCTCGTCCCGGGCCAGGCCCTCGTCGAGCAGGGCCAGGCCCTCATCGGACCGGAAGGCGGGCATGCCCTGGTCGGCCATGCGCTGCTCTTCGAGCGCACCGTCGGTTCCCGCCCCGGCGAGGCCCTCTTCCGAGGCCCAGAGCCCGAAGGCCAGGGCGGAGGCCGGCAGGCCCTGTGTCCTGCGGTGGTGGGCCAGCGCGTCGATGAACCGGTTCGCCGCCCCGTAGTTGGCCTGTCCCGCTCCGAGGAGCAGACCCGAGACGGAGGAGAGCATGACGAAGGCCGACAGTTCGTTCCCGCGGGTCAGCTCGTGGAGGTTCCAGGCCCCGTCGACCTTCGGGCTCAGCACGTTCTCCCACTGCTGCGGGGAGAGGTGTGTCAGCAGCGCGTTGTCCATGACTCCCGCCGCGTGGACCACCGCTGTCAGCGGGTGCTCGGCGGGGATCGCGTCCAGCAGCGCGCTCAGCTGGGAGCGGTCGGACACGTCGCACGGTGCGATGACCACGTCCGCGCCCAGTTCCGTCAGGGTGGCCCGCAGCGCGCGGGCGCCCGGCGTGTCGCCTCCTCGGCGGCTGACGAGCAACAGCTGCCGTACGCCGTGCTCGGTCACCAGCCTGCGGGCCAGGAGGGCCCCGATGCCACTGGTGCCACCGGTGATCAGTACCGTCCCGTCCGGGTTCCACGGCGCACTCGCCCCGCCGGTTGCCGAAAGGGGGGCCGCCGTCAGCCGGGGCGCGAGCACATAGCTCCCGCGGACCGCGAACTCCGGTTCGCCCAGGGCCGCGAGCGGCTCGGTGATCCGGTCGTCGTCCGCCCCGATGTCGGCGAGCAGGATACGGCCGGGATTCTCCCGCTGCGCCGCGCGCACCAGGCCCCAGAGCGGCGCCTGGGCCGGGTCCGTGACGTCCTCGGGGCCGGTGGTGACGGCGTTGCGGGTGACCACCATGAGCCGGGTGGCCGCGAACCGGTCATCGGCCAGCCACTCCCGCAAGGAGGCGACCCCGTGTTCGAGGTTCGCCCGTACGGCGGCCGGGACGTCCCGGTCCGCGTCCTGCGGAGCGGTCCCGTCCTCGGCCCTGTCCTCTGTCCCGTATCCGTGCCCGTGACTGGGCAGGAGGACCAGGTCCGGTACGGGGGCCCCGTCCGCCACGGCCTTGGCCACGGCGGCGAAATCGGCGAAGAGTTCGGCGTTCGCCGCCAGCGAGGCGTGCCGTTCGTCGCCGACGATGGCCCACCGTCCGCCGGAGTCGCTGCCCGCCGCGCCGATCGTGAGGTGGCTCCACGTCGGGCGGAAGAGGGACTCGTGGAACTGGGAGCCCGTCGACGCGTTGGCGGCCGCCGCCACCCGGTCGGGCGTGATGGTCCGTACGACCAGCGATTCGACCGTCGCGACGGGCCGGCCCAGCGCGTCGGCGAGTTCCACACGGACCGCCTCGGGACCGGTGGAGACCAGCCGGACCCGGAGCCGTGCGGCGCCTGCGGAGTTGAGCGAGACGAAGGACCAGGCGAAGGGGAGGTGCGATCCGCCCACGTCCTGGGGGCGGTAACCCCCGAGGAAGTCGGTGGCGCTGAGCGCCGCGTCGAGGAGGGACGGGTGCAGTCGGAACTGCGCCGCGTCCTCTACGGCCTCCTCGGGCAGGGCGACTTCGGCGAACACCTCGTCGCCGCGCCGCCACACCGACCGCAGGCCGCGGAACATCGGGCCGTAGTGGTAGCCCTGGCTGGTCAGGTACTCGTAGACATCGCTGATGTCGACGGCCTCGGACCCCTCGGGCGGCCAGACCGCACCGCCGAGGGCGGATGCGGCCGGAACGTCGGCGGGCCTGTCCTGCGGGGCCAGCACTCCGGAGACGTGCCGGGTCCACGGGACCTCTGCGGGGGCGTCTTCCAGCCGGGAGTACACCGACAGCTCCCGCCGACCGGACAGGTCGGCAGCGCCGACGACGGTCTGGAACGCGGTCCCCCGGTGGGCGGTGAGCGGCATGATCGCCTCGATGGTCAGCTCCTCGATGACCGGGCAGTCGACCTCCTCACCGGCGCGGAGGGCGAGTTCCACGTAGGCCGTGCCGGGGAGCAGAAGGGTCCCCAGGACGTTGTGGTCCGCGAGCCACGGGTGCGTCTCGATCGACAGCCGGCCGGTGAGGACCACGCCTCCCGAGTCCGGCGAGACCACGACGGCGCTGAGCAGCGGGTGCTCGGCGGGGCGCAGGCCGATGGAGGTGGCGTCTCCACCCGGCAGGTCCGGGACGTCGAGCCAGAAACGGCGGCGCTCGAAGGCGTACGTGGGCAGGTCGATCCGGGCCGGGGCGTGCTCGGCGTAGAACGCCTCCCAGTCGATGTCCGTCCCGGAGACATGGAGGCGGGCCAGAGCGGTCAGGACCGATTCCGCCTCGTCCTTGTTTCCGTGCAGGCTCGGTACGACCACGGCGCGGGAGTCGTCCGGGAGGGACTGCTGGGTCAGCGCCGACAGAACCCCCTGCGGGCCGATCTCCAGGAATCGGGAGACCCCGGTGTCGGCAAGAGCAGTGACCGCGTCCGCGAAGCGCACCGGGCGCAGGACGTGCTCGATCCAGTAGTCGGGGTCCTGCCACGCGGCGTCCGGGGCTCCGGTGACCGTGGAGACGGTCGACACCTTGGCCGGCTGGAAGTCGAGTGCTGCGACGACCTTGCGGAACGGCTCGATCATCGGCTGCATCAGCGGAGAGTGGAAAGCGTGACTGACCTCCAGCCAGCGCACCCGACGGCCCTCAGCCCTGAAACGCTCCTCGATTGGGGCAAGCGTTTCACGGGGACCCGACGCCACCATCGAACGCGGCCCGTTCACCGCGGCGACGCCCACATCCGCGAGCCCGGCCAGCGCCTCGATCAGCTCGTCCTCCGTGGCCTCGACCGCGAGCATCGCTCCGCCAGCCGGCAGGGCCTGCATCAGGCGACCACGCGCCGCCACGAGGGAGCACGCGTCGGCCAGTGAGAGCACGCCGGCGATGTGCGCTGCGGCGATCTCACCGACCGAGTGGCCCGCCACAACATCGGGCAGAACACCCCACGACGCCCACAGCCGGGCCAGAGCCACCTGAAGCGCGAACACCGCAGGCTGCGAAACCCCCGTCCCCCACACATCCGGACCCGGCTCACCATCCAACAGAAGCGGGCCTACGGGCAGATCAAGTTGGGCATCAAGCAGGCCACACACCTCGACCAGAGCCTCACGGAACACCGGGAACCGAGCCACAAGACCCGCACCCATACCCGACCGCTGCGAACCCTGACCCGAGAACGCAAACGCCGTCAGCCCCTCCGCGACACTCCCCCGCACCAGATCCCGAGAAGTACCGTCAGCCGCCAACACCTCAAGCCCAGCCGACAGTTCATCCAGGTTCGAAGCCAGAAGGACCGCGCGGTGCTCAAGACCCGCACGCGTCACCACCTGCGAGAACGCAACATCGGCAAGCCGCAGCGACGCATCGGCAGCCGCAACATGCTCACGAAGCCGCTCAGCCTGACCGCGCAGAGCCACCGCCGATTTCGCCGACACCACCACCGGCACCACGCCCACCGGAACATCCTCGGCCGGCACCACCGCCTCGACCGCCGGCGGCTCTTCGACGATCACGTGCGCGTTCGTCCCGCTCAGCCCGAACGACGACACACCCGCACGACGCGGAGCCCCCGTCACCGGCCACGGACGATTCTCCGTCAGCAGTTCGACATGGCCCTCGGACCAGTCCACCTGCGGTGTCGGCTCGTCCACGTGCAGCGTCTTCGGCAGCACGCCGTGCTGCATCGCCATGACCATCTTGATCACACCAGCGACACCGGCCGCCGCCTGGGCGTGGCCCATGTTCGACTTCAGGGACCCCAGCCACAGCGGGGAGTCCTCGGCACGCTCCTGGCCGTAGGTCGCCAGCAGCGCCTGCGCCTCGATCGGGTCACCCAGCCGGGTCCCCGTACCGTGCGCCTCCACCGCGTCGACGTCCGACGCCGACAGCCGGGCATTGGCCAGGGCCTGCCGGATCACCCGCTGCTGCGAAGGACCGTTCGGCGCCGTCAGACCGTTACTCGCACCGTCCTGATTGACCGCACTGCCCTTGATCACCGCCAGAACCTTGTGACCGTTCCGCTCCGCATCCGACAGACGCTCCAGGAGCAGCAGGCCCACACCCTCCGACCAGCCCGTGCCGTCGGCCGCTGCGGCGAAGGACTTGCAACGACCGTCCGCGGACAGTCCCCGCTGCTGGCTGAAGCCCACGAATATGTCCGGGGTCGGCATGACGGTCACGCCGCCCGCCACGGCCATGGAGACGTCGCCCTGCCGCAGTGCCTGGCACGCGGTGTGCAGGGCTACCAGCGACGACGAGCACGCCGTGTCCACCGTCACGGCCGGACCCTCCAGCCCCAGCGCGTACGCGACGCGGCCCGAGGCGATGCTGGCCGCGCTGCCGTTGTCGATGTAGCCCGTCAGGTCGTCGGGGATGTGCGAGAGCCGACTCCCGTACTCGTGGTACATGACGCCGACGTACACGCCGGTGCTGCTGCCGCGCATGGACAGGGGGTCGATTCCCGCCCCTTCGAACGCCTCCCAGGTGCCCTGGAGCAGCAGTCGCTGCTGGGGGTCCATCGCCAGCGCCTCGCGCGGCATGATGCCGAAGAACTCCGGGTCGAACTCGGTCGCGTCGTGGAGGAAGCCACCGCTCCGCGTGTACGTCTTGCCGAGCCGCCCGGGCTCGGGGTCGTAGATGCCTTCGGTGTTCCAGCCCCGGTCGGTCGGGAAGCCGGAGACGACGTCGCGGCCTTCGGCCACGAGCCGCCACAGGTCCTCGGCGTTGTTCACGCCGCCGGGGAAACGGCAGCTGACGGATACGATCGCGATCGGGTCGTCGGCTCCCGCGATCGCGTCGGCCGCGGGGCCTGTGCCCCGGCCGGCGCTGCGTACGGCCGTCGACGCGGTCGGTGCGAGTGCCGCCAGGCGGTCCTCGATGAAGTCCGCCGCCGCCCGGGCGGTCGGGTGGTCGAAGACCAGGGTGGCCGGCAGACGCAGCCCGGTCTCGGAGTTGAGCAGGTTGCGCAGTTCGACGGCGGCGAGGGAGTCGAAGCCGAGTTCCTTGAACGCCTGGTCCGCGCCGACCGATTCGAGGTCGCGGTGCCCCAGGACGGTGGCTACGCGTGCCCTGACGAAGCCGAGTACGAAGCGCTTGCGCTGGGAGTCGCCCATGCTCGCGACCCTGTGCACGAAGCCGTGCTCCTCCGAACCGGCTCCGGCGGAGCGCTTGGGGCGTCGGGGTGCGGGACCTGCCAGGTCTCGCAGGACGGCCGGCAGGTCGTCGCGCCGGGCCCGCAGGGCGACGGGGTCGATGGTGAGGGGCGCGAGCAGCGCCTCGTCCGAGGCCAGTGCCTCGTCGAAGGCGGCCAGCGCCTCGTCGGTAGTGAGCGCCGGCAGACCGGCCTTGCCCACGCGGTCGAGGTCGGCTTGGGTCACTTCGCCGAGGCCGGATTCGGAATCCCACATGCCCCACGCGAGTGAGGTGGCGGGCAGTCCGAGGGAGCGGCGGTGTCCGGCGAGGGCATCGAGGAAGGTGTTCGCCGCGGCGTAGTTGCCCTGGCCTTCCGGAAGTGCCAGGCCTCCGATCGACGAGTAGAGGATGAAGGCGTCGAGGTCGAGGCCGGCGGTCTGCTCGTGCAGGTGCCAGGCCGCGTCGGCCTTCGGGGCGAGGACACGGTCCAGTTGCTCGACGGTCATCGTCCCGATGAGCGCGTTGTCGGCAATGCCGGCGGTGTGGACGACGGCGCTCAGCGGGTGCTCCGCAGGGATCCCCGACAGCACACCGGCCACCGCGTCGGGATCACTCACATCCGCCGCGAC
>NZ_JBEXPT010000072.1:0-34672 GCF_040612195.1 Streptomyces sp. NPDC006450
GTACGCCCGCTCCGACACCTGCCGGAGCCGCGCCCGCGGGCTGCGCCGCGAGGGCGTCCGTGGCCTCGGCGCCCGCGGGCTGCGCCGGAACCGCGTCCGTGGGCTCGGCGGGGACGGTGTTCGTGGGCTGCGCCGGAACCGCGTCCGTGGGCTCGGCCTGGGCGGTTGCCGGTGCCGCGTCCGCGGGCTGCGCCGGGGTCTCGGCCGGGGCCGAGGCGGGGGCCGGGGGCTTGTCGAGGGACAGGGGTCGCGCGGGCGCCGGTATGGGAGCCGCCTCCGGTACGGGCGTGCCCGCGGGCTCCGTCGGCGGGCCGGACGGGGTGCTGGGCGGGTTCGGCGGGGTGCTCATACCGGCGGGGAGTCCTTCAGGTCGCAATCGGCGCGTGACGATCACCAGCCTGTCATGGAATTCGGCCTCCCCGCCGGGCATTTCGGCCCCCCCGGCCGCCCCCCGGCCGCCCCATGGCCGGGCCGGCGGCGCGCGGAAGACGGTGCGCGGCCGGCCCGGTCCGGGGCCGGATCCGTCTAGCGCACGTAGCCGAGCACGGTCATCATCCCGGCCTCCGCGTGGAAGACGTTGTGGCAATGCACCATCCACAGACCGGGATTGTCGGCGTCGAAGTCCACCGTCAGCTTCCCGTTCGGCAGGACCACCGCCGTGTCCTTTCGGGCCCCGCCCGGCCGGCCGCCGAGGGCGAAGGTGTGCCCGTGCAGGTGGAGCGGGTGCCACATCGTCGTGGAGTTGCTGAACTCCAGCCGGACCCGTTCCCCGGCCTTGACCGGGTGCCGCTGGTCCGGCGCGTACGGCTTGCCGTCGAAGGCCCAGTCGTACGCGGCCATGCCGCCGGTCAGCTTGATCCGTACCGTGCGGTCCGGTTCGCGCGCGGCCAGCGCCACCGGCTCCGCCGCCTTCAAGGCGTCCGCCGTGAGCGGCCGTCCGGACAGCTCGGCGGGCCGGGTCGCGGCGGTCGGCGCCGCCCCCGCACCGGTGCGCAGCACCGCGAGCGCCGACGCGGAGTCCCCCTTGCCCTCGGCGAGCGCGGTCAGGGGGAACACCCCGTCGCCCGCCGTCACCAGGACGTCGTAGCGCTCGCCCATGCCCAGCAGCAGCGAGCGGGCGGCGGCGTGCTCGACGGGGAAGCCGTCGGTGTGGGTGACCGTGAACGCGTGGCCGCCCAGGGCGACCCGGAAGGCGGTGTCCCCGCCCGCGTTGATGATCCGGAGCCGGATCCGTTCGCCGGGGCGGGCGGTGAAGACCGAAGGGTCCTCGGGCGTGCGGCCGTTGACCAGGTAGTACGGGTACGCGACATCGCCCGGATCCTTGCCGAGGACCTCGCTGACGCCGCCCATGAGGAGCCGGGACGGGCCGCCGCTCGCACCGGCGGTGGGCGTGCCCGAGGAGCCGGAGCCGTGGCCCGCATGGCCGCCGCCGCCCGGGCTCATGTCCATGCCCTTGCGGAGTTCCGCGAGCACGGCGTCGGGGGTGGAGCCGTCCACCCCGTCGAGCCAGTCGTCGAGTACGACCACCCACTCCTTGTCGTAGGAGAGCGGCTCCTTGGGGTCCTCGACGATCAGCGGCGCGTACAGGCCGCGGTCCTGCTGGACCCCGGAGTGCGGGTGGAACCAGTACGTCCCGGGGTGCGGGACGGCGAACTTGTACGTGAACGAGCCGCCCGGGGCGATGTCCCGCTGGGTCAGCCCCGGTACCCCGTCCATGTCGTTGCGCAGCGCCAGGCCGTGCCAGTGCAGGGAGGTGGCCTCGGGGAGGTGGTTGGCCAGGGTCAGGGCGAGGGTGCCGCCCGCTGTGGCGCGTACCTCCCGGCCCGGGAGCTCGTCCCCGTACGCCCACGAGCGGACGGAGCGGCCGGCGCCGAGGTCGAGCGGGGTGGCGGTGGCCGTCAGCCGGACCTCGGTGAGCGGGCCGGTGGCCTTGCGGGCGGCCTCGGCGGCCTGTACCTCGGCGCCGGCCGGGTCCACGTAGCCGCCGGGGGCGGGGGAGGAGGCCCCCTTGCCCGTGGAGCCGGCGCCGTGGTCCATGCCGGACATGCCGGAGCCCGAGCAGGCGGCGAGCAGCCCGGTGCCGGCGAGGGCGGCGCCGGCACCGAGGACGGCGCGGCGGGATGGCGAGGAGGGAGAGGGCGAGGAAGGGGAGAAGGGGGCGGAAGAGCGCATGGTGGAACACCTCGTGAGGGTGTGGGGGCAGGCAGGTGGGCACCGTCTGCCGCCGCCCCGAAGGCATGCGGGGGCGACGACGGAGCCCGGCCTATACGCGCAGCACCGTCAGCAGGGTGAGCAGTTCACGGGGTGGCGGGGGGTCCGGGCCGCCGGACCGGCCCGGCGCGCGTGCCGCGCCCCCGAGCGGCGCGGTACGGCGCGGGCCGGTCAGTCCGGCTCCGAGGACCAGCAGGGTGAGGGCGCCGAGCACGGCGAGGCACACGGACATGGGGTCCATGCCGGTGTGCTGCGGGCGCGGGGCCCCGACGGTGGCGACCGCGGTGGAGGCGGCAGCGATCGTGACCCCGGTGCCCCAGGCGACCCCGTTGGCGGCGCCGGCTGCCGCCGTGTCCGGCGGGGCCGCCGGATCCGGCGCCTCGACCGGTCGGCCGCCGTGCGCCGCCCCGGACGGCGTATGGCCGCTCCGGGGAACGAAACGGACCGACGGCGCGTCCTCCATGGCGTGGGCCTGAGTCGGATGGCCCAGCGTGTGCATGCCCGCGACGCCCAGCAGCAGCGCGGCGAACAGCAGCAGCCGGGGCCACCGGACTGCTGGTCGCTGCGGGCACGAGGCTGGGCGGGTCACGGGCAGAACCCTACCCGGGGTGGGTATCCGATCGGAGGACCGGACCCGGCCCCGTTTAGGATTAGTCACATTATGTCCGCAAAAGACCCGGCGCGTCCGCCGCTCCCGTCGTTGAATCCCCGGGGTCCCGGGGACCCCGGGGACCCCCTCAGGCACCTGAAGCCGGTCACCTCCCGGAGATCCTGGAAATCCGTGAACCATCCCTCCACCGCGACGGGTCCCGGCCCCGCGGCCGGTGCCGGTGCCGGCTCCGTGGCCGGCCTCATAGGCCTCGGCGCCGCCGCCTACACCGCGTGGGTCCTCGAAGTCGTCCTCTCCACGGGCCTCAACCCCATCGAGACCTACGTCAGCGAGCTCGCCGCCCAGGACCAGCCGCTCGGCGGCCTGTTCCGGGCCACCGACTTCACCGCCGGCCTCCTCGTCCTCCTCGGCGGCCTCCTGGCCCTGGCCCGACTCGCCCGGCGCGTCGAGCCCCGCCGCCTCTGGTCCGTCGCCGGCTGGTCCGGGATCACCCTCTTCGGCGCCGCCACCGCGGCGGACGCCTGGCTGCCGCTGAGCTGCACGCCGACCGTGGACCCCGAATGCGCGGCGCGGGAGACCGCCGGGCTGGTCCCCGCCACCCATCAGGCGCACGCCGTCAGCAGCAGTCTGGCCATGACGGGGGCGCTCGTCGGGATCGTGGCCCTCACGCTCGCCGCCCGCCGCTACGGCCACCTCCCCCCGCTCGCGCGGTTCGGCCCCGTGCTCGTCCTGCTCGAACTGCTCGCCACCGCCTGGACCCTGGTCTCCATCGCCCTGTTCACCGCCGGGCACGGCACGTGGGCGCTCGGCGCCGGGCAGCGGCTCCAGGTGCTGTTCGTGGCGGTCTGGCTGGGCCTGCTCGCGTACTCCGTGCACCGGGAACGCCGTACGTGAGCCGCCCCGGATCCGGGGCGGCTCCCGGGAGGTTCGTACGCCTCGCCGCCGGCCCCGCCGCCGACGGGGTGCCGCTGCACGTCCTCGTGGAGGGCTCCGGCCCGCCGGTCGTCCTCAGCGCCGGGCTCGCCATGGCCTGGTTCGACTGGGACCCCGTGGCGGAGCTGCTCGTCGCCGCCGGCCGTACCGTCGTCCGCTTCGACCGTCCCGGGCACGGGCTGAGCGCCCCCGCCGTGCGTCCGCCGTGCGCGGCCGGGGAGGCGCACCGGATCGCCGGGCTGCTGGACGCGCTGGGTCTGGGCGCCGAGCGCGTCACCGTGGCCGGGCACTCCATCGCCGGGTTCCACGCCGAGGCCTTCGCCCGGCTGTACCCGGGGCGCACCGCGGCCCTGGTACTGGTCGACAGCAGCGTGGAGGAGCGGCCCCGTACGGTCCTGCCCGCAGGGGTGCGCACCGGCGCCGCCCGGGTGTTCGGCCGGGCGGTGACCGTAGCCGGGCTGCCGGCCGCGCTGGGGCCCTGGGCCCGGCGCACCGCCGTACGGGCGTCCCGCGCGGGCGGCGCGGACCCGGCCGCGCGGGACCTCGTACGCCGCTGCTACCGCAACGGCCGGGTCTGGCGCGGAGCCCTGCTGGAGAACTCCCGCTACCCCGACACGGCCGCCGAGGTGCAGGCGCTGCGCGCGGGGCTGCCGCTGACCGCGCCCGCCACCGTCCTGGCCGGCTACGACCCCGCCGCGCGCCGCCCGGACCTGGGCTGGCTGGGCCGCCAGGCGGCGCTGGCCGACGCGCTGGGCGCCCGGTTCGAGGTCGCGGAGCCGGCCGGTCACCTGGTCATGCTGGACCGCCCGCACCAGGTGGCGCGGGCGGTCCTGTACGCGGCCCGGCCGGGGGCCCGGTCGGAGTCCTAGCCCCGGGCGTAGACCTTCTCGGCCCAGCCGGCTATCTGCTCCTCGGAGAGGTGCTTGGCCAGATCGGCCTCGCTGATCATCCCGACCAGCCGCTTGTTGTCGATGACGGGCAGCCGTCGGATCTGGTGGCTCTGCATCTCCTCCAGCACCTCGGAGACGTCCGCGCCCGCGTCGATCCAGCGCGGGGTGCCCTTGGCCATGTCGCCGGCCGTGATCTTCGACGGGTCGTGGCCCTTGGCCACACACCCGATGACGATGTCGCGGTCGGTCAGGATGCCGCAGAGGCGTTCATTGGAGTCACTGATCGGCAGCGCACCGACATTGAGCCGGCTCATCAGCTGAGCGGCCCGGTCCAGGGTCTCGGTGGCGGGGATCCACTGGGCCCCGGGGTGCATGATCTCTCCGGCGGTGGTCATCGCGTCAACCTCCTGAGCACGCCGTAGCGGCCGGGCGCGGGTGCGCCCGCCTCGGCGTCCTCATCCTCATTCGCCCGTTCGGCCCCCGCGACCCGGCGGGGCCGGGAGGGGGCCGTACGGGTGACGCCGCGGGTGCGGCCAGGAGGTGGGGGAGCCCTGCGGGGGCTTGTCCCCTACCCACCCTTCGCCCGTTCCCCGGGGCTCCGACCCGGACCCCGCGCCTCGAACGCCGGCGGGGCTGGATTCGGCCGGCGTTCGAGGGCTCGGGGGTCCGCAACAACGGGGTTCACCCCGCCGCCGGCGGCTCCGCCCCGCGCTGCTTCAGCATGTCGGCCATCAGCTGGAGCTCCGACTGCTGGGCCTCCACCATGCCCTGGGCCAGCGCCCGCTCGGCCGGGTTCGCGCACTGGTCGGCGCACCCCTGGGCCATCGCGACGCCGCCCTTGTGGTGGTCGGTCATCAACCGCAGGTAGAGCACCTCGGCGTCCCGGCCCTCGACGGAGCCGAGCCGCGCCAGGTCCTCCTTGGTGGCCATGCCGGGCATCAGCGCGCCGGGCTTGGTGACGGCCCCGCCCATCTCGTGGCCCGCCATGCCGCCGGCGCCCTCCGTCCCCATCCAGGACATCGGCGGCTCGTCGGCGACGTTCTTCGGCAGGCCCCACATGTCCAGCCAGCCCAGCAGCATGCCGCGCTGGTTGGCCTGGGTGTTGGCGATGTCGTAGGCGAGGACGCGCACCGGCTCGTCCTTCGTGCGGTCGCGGACGATGAAGGACATCTCCACCGCCTGCTGGTGGTGCACCGCCATGTCCCGGGCGAAGCCCGCGTCGGCGGAGTAGAGCCCCGGGGTACGGGAGGCCGCGGGAGCGGAATCGGCTCCCCCCGCGGTGGCGACCGTGGCCCCCACCGCGAAGAGCAGCGCCACGCCGACGGCGGAGCCCGCGGCCCAGTACGTACGGGCCACGGAGCCGCGACCGGACGGCCGGGTCACTTGTCGGCCAGCCCGTTCGAGCAGGCGGCGCCCGGCTCGGGGGTCTGCGCGCCCTGGACGTACTTGGTGAAGAACGCCGCCACCCGGGCGTCGTCCGCCGTGTCCACGGTCAGCTGCTTGCCCCACGCGCTGAGCATGAGCGCGCCGGACTGCTCCTTGACGGGGCTCATCAGCGTGAACGGGGTCTTGGCCACCTTGGCGGCGAGCTTCTCCACGTCGGCCGGGGCGGCCTTCTCGTTGTACGTCACCCACACGGCGCCGTGCTCCAGCGAGTGGACGGCGTTGACCTCGGGAACCGGGTTCTTGTAGACGTCGCCTTCGCAGTTCATCCACCGGGGGTGGTGGTCCCCGCCGACCGGCGGGTTCATCTCGTACTTCACCGGGGTCTCGACGTGCTTGCGGCCGAGGTTCTTGGCGTCCCAGGTCTGCTCGCCGGCGACCGGCGCCTTGAGGGCCGCCTCCTTGGCTTCCTTCTTGTTCTGCTGGTCGATCATCACCCACGCGCCGAAGCCGATGAGCGCGGTGACGATGGCGGCCGAGGCGGTGATCGCGATGGCCTTGTTGCGCCGGTCGCGCGACTGGTCGGCGCGGCGCATCTCGGCTATCCGCGCCTGGCGGGAGTTGTTGGTTTCGGAGTTCCTGCTGGCCATGGCCCTGAATCCTTTGTGCTGAGGGGGGTGGAGTGGAGAACGCGCTACGTGAGCGCCGCAGAACCGGGACCGGTCAGGTCCGCAGCACTTGGAGGGCGTACAGGTCGGGGCCGCGCGCGAGCGCAGAGGGGGCCCGGATGCCCGCCGCGGGCGCGGGGCGCACGGCGGGAACGGGCGTCCCGCCGGCCACCAGGGCCGCGGGTGGCGCCGGGGGGAGCAGTCCGGGGAGGACGTGCGAGAGCGGGGAGCAGCCGGGCCGGTCGTGTGGCGCCACGCAGACGACGCGCTGTGGACCGGGCCCGAGGACCGTGTGCCCGGACGGCGACACGCCCGTCCCCGCAGCGGCCGGGTGCTCGGCCCCGGCCGACCGGCACAGGAACGCCGCGCCGGCCAGTACCCCGAAGGCCATCAGGAGGACGGCACGCCGGAGCAGCGGACGTCTCCGACGTCCCCGCTCGTCCCGTGCACGGCCCCCCATGGGCGCCGATGGTAATGCTCATGACCGGTCCAAGGTCAGTGCGGGGGTGCCACCGGCTTTCCGGGGTGCGTAATCTGGCGGAAACCACCGCTGGCGATACTGGGCCGGCCCGACTGTGCCCGTGCCCCCGCGGCA
This sequence comes from Streptomyces sp. NPDC006450, assembly GCF_040612195.1. Classification (NCBI taxonomy): domain Bacteria; kingdom Bacillati; phylum Actinomycetota; class Actinomycetes; order Kitasatosporales; family Streptomycetaceae; genus Streptomyces; species Streptomyces sp. NPDC006450. Next base: position 7,291 of record NZ_JBEXPT010000072.1, read on the forward strand.
GTGGTGCACAGGCCGCCTGAACTGCGAGGATGAAGCCATGGACAAGCAGCAGGAATTCGTCCTCCGGACGCTCGAGGAGCGCGACATCCGCTTCGTGCGCCTGTGGTTCACCGACGTACTGGGCTTCCTGAAGTCCGTAGCGGTCGCGCCGGCGGAGCTGGAACAGGCCTTTGACGAGGGCATCGGATTCGACGGCTCGGCGATCGAGGGGTTCGCGCGGGTCTACGAGTCCGACATGATCGCCAAGCCGGACCCGAGCACCTTCCAGATACTGCCGTGGCGCGCGGAGGCCCCCGGAACGGCCCGGATGTTCTGCGACATCCTGATGCCGGACGGCTCGCCCTCCTACGCGGACCCGCGGTACGTCCTCAAGCGCATCCTGAACAAGACCTCCGACCTGGGCTTCACCTTCTACACCCACCCGGAGATCGAGTTCTTCCTGCTGAAGGACAAGCCGCTGGACGGCACCCGGCCCACTCCGGCCGACAACTCGGGCTACTTCGACCACACCCCGCAGAACGTCGGCATGGACTTCCGCCGCCAGGCGATCACGATGCTCGAATCCATGGGCATCTCGGTCGAGTTCAGCCACCACGAGGGCGCCCCCGGCCAGCAGGAGATCGACCTCCGCTACGCCGACGCGCTCTCCACCGCCGACAACATCATGACCTTCCGCCTGGTGATGAAGCAGGTGGCCCTGGAGCAGGGCGTCCAGGCCACCTTCATGCCGAAGCCGTTCTCGGAGTACCCGGGATCGGGCATGCACACCCACCTCTCCCTCTTCGAGGGCGACCGCAACGCCTTCTACGAGTCGGGCGCCGAGTACCAGCTGTCCAAGGTCGGCCGCTCCTTCATCGCGGGCCTGCTCAAGCACGCGGCGGAGACGGCCGCCGTCACCAACCAGTGGGTCAACTCCTACAAGCGCATCTGGGGCGGCTCCTCCCGCAGCGCCGGCGCGGGCGGCGAGGCCCCCTCGTACATCTGCTGGGGCCACAACAACCGCTCGGCCCTGATCCGCGTCCCGATGTACAAGCCGGGCAAGACGGGCTCCTCCCGCGTGGAGGTCCGCTCGATCGACTCGGGCGCCAACCCGTACCTCACGTACGCCGTCCTCCTCGCGGCGGGCCTCAAGGGCATCGAGGAGGGCTACGAACTCCCGGCCGGCGCCGACGACGACGTCTGGGCCCTCTCCGACGCGGAACGCCGCGCGATGGGCATCGAACCCCTCCCGCAGAACCTCGGCGAGGCCATCTCCCTGATGGAGCGCAGCGAACTCGTCGCCGAAACCCTCGGCGAGCACGTCTTCGACTTCTTCCTGCGCAACAAGAAGCAGGAGTGGGAGGAGTACCGCAGCGAGGTCACGGCCTTCGAACTGCGCAAGATGATGCCGGTCCTGTAGTCGCAGGTCAGCAGCACTGTCAGAACTTTCTGACACTCAGGGCCGGTGGTCATCGACCAGCGGCCCTGAGTCGTCTCATTCCCCCTGGGCCGTCTGCGGGCCGTCCGCTGCGGAAACTGAGGCTTCGTACATCCCGTCCACGGCCTTCCGGGTCCGCCCCTCGCTGCTCGGCATGAGGTGCGTGTAGGTCCGGAGCGTGAAGCCGGGGTCGCCGTGGCCGAGGTACGTACTGAGCGCCTTGATGTTCTCGCCGGCGTCCAGCAGCACGGAGGCGTAGACGTGCCTCAGCGCGTGCATCCCGTGCTCGCGCGCGGCCTCGTGCCGCTCCCCGGGCTTGGGCTCCCCGATCACCCCGGCCGCCACGAGGGCGGCGGTGCGGTCCGCCGGACGAGATGGCCGTTGACCACCTTCACCTGGCACTCGAAGTGCAGCCATCCGGTCGCATGGTTGACCGCGTCGACGGCGAGACCGAAGATCTCCCCTTGCCGTAGGCCGCAGCCGCCTCCTGCGTCAGCCATCGCGCGGTACCGCTCGGGGAGCGCTGCCCGCACAGCGAAGACGCGTTCAGCCGTCCACGGCCGGACGCGCGGAGTTCCGGCGAGAGGCGCTCGGACCGACGTGGCACGGCAAGGGTTCGTGAGGAGGCGACCATCCTCGACGGCCGCAGTCAGCACCGCCGACACGGTGTTGAAGATGACCCGCCGGTATGACGACTTGGGGAGGGTGGTCTCCAAGGCGCCGAGCCATTCGCGGATGTGCTCGGGCTTGAAGGAGTCGAGCGGACGCGGGCCGATGTAGGGGAATGCGTGACGCCTGAGCTGAACCTCGACCGTGGTGCGGGTGGTCCTGTCGGTCGTCTGCCCCCCGAGCCACTTCTCCCCGTACTGCCGGAAGGTGGTCCGGCCGGCGGCCGGGTCGACGTAGGCCCCGCGCGACATGTCGCCGTATCGCGGCCGACGGGCTCAGGGTGCTAAAAGGGCGTGTTCCTGGCACGGGTGGCGCGTATACGTACGGAGCGGTCCTTCTTGGGCCTCTCTGGTTCCGCAACGCCCGACCGGGTGTCGTCCCTGAATACCGCGGTGCGCGCAGCGCACAGAAACTCTGCACGCCTCGCACGCACCTCCGCACCGCTCGCGCCTAGATTCAACGCCGCCGGAGACTCTGCCTGAACGTGAGCGGGGCCATGGCGGTGTGTGCCCGGCCTGGTGGTTGTCGTGTCGTGAGTCGGCTGTTGTCGGCTGGTGAGGGGATTTCGTCATGGGATTTGAACCTGCGAATTTGAGGGCTGGAGCTGCCATTCTTGTGAGGTGGGGGAATTTTGTGTCAAATATTTCACGTCGGGTTCGCCGGTTGCCTGGTCTAGTTGCGGCGGTTGTTGCCATATCTGTACTCCTCCCGGCCTCGCCGGCGTCCGCAAGCTGGACTGTTGAAACTTTGTATGCCTCACACAGTGCGAAATGCCTTGAGATTGCTGATTGGCGTAGAGATAATGGCGCTCCAGCTCGGCAGTGGGACTGCACGCAGCAGGCAAATCAGGCCTGGGTTTTCAGTTATGTAGGCAATTCCGCAGATCGCGTCGTGACTCTCCGGAACGCACACAGTGGCAAATGTCTTGAGATTGCCGACTGGCGTACGGACAATGGCGCTCCTGCTCGGCAGTGGGATTGTACGGGTGGGGAGAATCAGCAGTTCTATCTCTGGCCGAATCCCAACGGCAGTGGGTATGCCCTCCTTGCCGGCCACACTGACAAGTGTCTTGAAGTTGCTGACTGGAGCCAGGCTAGTGGGGCTGCGGTAAGGCAGTGGACGTGTGGCGGGGGTCCGCAGTGGAACCAGCTTTGGCAGACCTATTAAGGGCGGCTTATATTCCAGCTCACCTAGAGCGCCCGAGGAAGAGACCACCCGGCCGAGGAGCGTGACCTCTTCGTCTCGCGGCTGTACCAAGTGGCGGCGTAGCGTCCGCAGTGTCTTCGTTCCTCGGTTCGCCTTGACCTGCCGTGATGCTCTTAGCGGAGGGGGCGGGGGTGCGGACGCTACGGACACTGTCGGACGCTGGCCAATCCGCTCAGCGTCCGCATGATTCGTGCAGGTCGTAGGGGGTCGAGAGCGGCTGGCGGACGCTGCGGACACTGTCTTTTCTTAACTCTCTAGGACGGCAGGTCCCCCCAGCTAAGAGCCGCTCTGTGGCCACGACTGCTCCTCAGGAAGATGCTGCCGCTTCTCCTGAAGAGCAGTCCATGCTCGCCACTGGGATGGCCTTCCAAGAGGTCGGGCTGTCTCCACCCGCCCCTGGGGAAACAGGGACGACAAGCGACAAGACAAGCGACAAGACAAGTCTCCGGAGCAGCAGGAACCAGAGTTCTGACCCGAGGGCCTTCCGGGCCGCCGGAACACGCAAGAGGAGCACCCGGCGACGGGTGCTCCTCTTGCGTGGCCCAACGACCTGCCGATGGGGCGCTGCCGGGCCGTCTGTGGGCCGTCGAAGGCTTGCCGGCCACTAATGGCGACCGCCGATGACCACTCGATCGGGGCTCCGCCCCTGGTCATCGCGCATCAACACTGGTCCGGGAGAGGGGCGGTGAGATCCTGCGCAACAAGAAGCAGGAGTGGGAGGAGTACGCAGCGAGGTCACGGCCTTCGAACTGCGCAAGATGATGCCGGTGTTGTAACGGCAGGCCGGCAGCACTGCCGGAACGCTCTGACACGCAGGGCCGGTGGTCATCGACCACCGGCCCTGCGTCGTCTCGTTCGCCCGGCCCGTCCGTGGGCCCGGGCTGCGGGTCAGCCGCGCAGCACACGACCCTGCTTGTCGGTGCGGTCATCCTTGACCAGGAACAGGATGCCGTCGATCAGGGCCCAGAAGCCGAGGCCACCGCAGGTGACCAGCTGGGCGATGGCCATGCCGGTGTGGCCGGTGTAGAAACGGCCGATGCCGAGGCCGCCGAGGAAGATCTGCAGCAGACCGGCAGTCACCTTGGACTTGTCGGAGTACTGCTGACCGTTCGGGGCGATGTTCTGAGACATGCAAAAGCTCCTTGCGCACTGCTGTCGGTGGGGACGTGTGCCGCGACCGAGGGTCGTAGCGGAACTACTGACCTGTGACGGCTGTGCATGGTTGTCGTGCGGCCCGCAACGTGATCAACCTGTGATCACATGGCCGCATTGCGAACAACCGCCCAGGTCAGGGCGACCCCGACGATGGCCGCCTGTCCCCGGATCCCGATCGCCGGCTCGTACGTCCGCCCGCGCAGGCCTCTCGCGACCCAGCGGCCGTAGAGGAAGAGGGTGAGGGGCAGCCCCAGCAGGAACAGCACCGCGTTGTCGTGGAAGGCCGCGGCGAAGTCGCCGTGCAGGAGGTCGTAACACATCCGGGTGGCACCGCAGGCCGGGCAGAGCAGGCCCGTCAGCCAGTTGAACGGGCAGCGGGGAAGCCAGTGGCCGGGCTCGTGCGGATCGGTGCCCCAGAGGTACGCGGCTCCCGCGCCCAGCACCGCGAGCGAGGCGATCGGGGCTGCCGCCGGCCGGCGGAGCAGCGAGGCGTGCGGCTGTGGCCCGCCGCGCGAACTCCCGTCCCGTCCGCGGGTATCCGGCAGGTCGGCCGACATGGGTGCTCCCTCCTTGGCGTACCCGTACCCGCACGTGATCGTGCGTGAGCCACCGGGGGGTCATCTTCGCACCGGGGGTCCGCGCCCGGGCCGCCGGTCACCGACCGGCGGCCCGGAGGCGTTCCCAGGGCTTCGGGCGGGCTACGCCGACGGCACCGCGCGGTGCCAGACGGCGCGGGTCGGGCTGGGGAGGGAGGTGGCCACGTGGAGTTCGGCGTCCAGGCCCAGGACCGCCGCCGTCAGGGCGCCGCCCTGTTCCTGGATGCCCGCCGGGGCACCGGCGTAGAGCATCTGGGACTCCGTCCACGCCGGCGGGCCGCCGAGGCCCGTCGTGCCGACCGTGCCGGAGCCGGCGCGGCCCGCTATGAGGCGCCCCGCCACGCCCACCGCGCCGTAGCCCGCGCGGCCGCCGGACTCCGTGACGCTGGAGACCGCCGGCTTCGCGGCGCCGGGCGCGGCCGTGACCACGGCGGTGCGCACGACCCCCGAATCGGGGCGCCGGAAGTAGAGGCGGACGCCCGCCCCCTCGGGGGCGGCGGTCAGGGGGACGGTGGTGGCCGGGAGCCCGGTCGGGAAGGGGCCGGCCAGCGGGGCGCCCGGGGCGGGCTGGATCCAGGCCACCACCGACCGGGTGGTGGCGGCGTAGACGTGGCGGCGCCCGGCGGAGTCGGTGGCGGTCACCGGGTCGGACTGGAGGTCGGCGCCCCCCAGGTGCTGCCAGGCGCCGAAGGCGCCCGAGGGATCCTGGGTACGTGCGAGCAGGGAGCGCCGGGAGTCGCGGACGTACACCGTCAGCAGCCCGTCCGGGCCGCTGACGGCCGAGGGCGCGCTGATCTGGGAGGTGCCGGGCCCGTCCCCGGTTTCCGGGGTGCCGAGCGGGACCCACGCCCCGAACGGACCGCCGGGCACGGACTGGGCGGCGTAGACGATCTCGCGCCGGTAGTCCCCCGGCCGGTCGCCGAAGACGGTGCGGGTGGCGAGGACGGCGACGCTCCCGTCGGGGAGGCGGGCGGTGGTCGCGCCCGGGTCGATGCCGGTGCCCGGCAGCAGGACGGGGCCCTGCCAGGCGGCGCCGGGTCCGGTGCCGGCCCCGCGGTTCCAGACGGCCATCTGGCCGTCGAGGACGGCGAAGGCGTAGAGCCGGCCGGTCGTGCCCTGCACGAGCCAGGAGGAGTGGTCGCCGCGCGCGTAGCGCAGCGACTGGGCCCAGTTGGGGCCGGTCGGGTATCCGCCCACCTTGCGGTCGCCGCAGCCGGAGGGCGAACCGCAGTGGTTCCGCCTGTCGTGCCAGCCGTACGTCTTCAGGTAGCCGACCTTCGCCGCGGCCGTCTGCGGGTCGAGCGTGTGCGGCAGCTTGCCGTTGAGGTAGCCCAGGTAGCTCTGGACCGTGAAGCGCGGCCGCTGCCCGAACGGGACCCGCGCGGCGTACGAGGCGATCCCGGCCTGTGCGAACCGCGCCGCGTACATGTGGTCCTGATGGTCGGTGAGCCTGCCGGAGTCGACGTGGCGGCCCGGCGTCGGGTCCTGCATCCGTATCGTCGTCGGCTTGTACCGCTCCAGGACCCCCGATATCGCCGCTATCACCTGGTCCTTGGTGAAGGTGGGCTGCTGCGTGACCGGAGTGCCGGCGGCGAGCTGCGGGACGAGCGCCGGTATCCGGCCGTTCCACAGGCCGCGCAGGCTGTTCGGGCTGTCGGAGACGGCGGCACGGGCCTCGCGCAACTGCAGCCAGACCAGGTTGACGTGGGGCTTCGCCACGAGGACGTCGAGCTCGGCGCGGCCGCCGCCCGCGGCGGGTATGACCGTACGGCGCCACGGGCTGGTGCGGTCGCCGGTGGCCATCTGCGCGTAGGCGGAGCGTATGCCGTTCTGGCGGGCCTCCGCGTAGTGGCTCCGGTCGCTGGGCGGCTGCACGGGGTCCTTGGTGTGGGGGCCGACGGCCTGGTTGACGCCGTCGGCCTCGCCCGAGGTGAGGTACAGGGTGGTGAGCGGGGTACCGGCAGCGAGGGAGCGGCTGACGTCCGGGTTCATGAAGAACAGGTCGTCGTCCGGATGGGCGACGATCTGGACGACCGAACCGGCGGTGGCGCTCACCGGGAGGGCGGTCGAGGAGTCGGTTCCCGGGACGGCCTCGGCCGCGGTCTGCTGGCCGGATGCGACGGCGAGCGCGCCGGTGAGCCCGATGGTCAGCATCGGGACCACGGTCGAGAGGAGGAAACGTCGGCGGGATACGGGCATCGGCTACGCCTTGGGTCGCTCCGGCAGGAAGAACCGCGTGAAACTGTCGGTCAGTCAGTGAGAGCCCGATCCGCGCACGTTGGTTCACCCGGATCGCCGATTACTTCCGATTCGTGGAAACGGCCGCCCGGGCGCGGCGCGGGTGGGCACTTCGTACGTGTCCGCGGTCACGGTGCGGCCGCACGCTCACCGCCCGTGCGATCCCACCGGAAATCGGATAATCCGCCCTGCCGGGCGTGCGGTGAGTCGAACGCCTGCTCCGGCTAGGCTCTCCCCGGGCGGAAGCGCGGACCTGCCGACGGCGACACCCGCCGGAGGCGGCACAATGCGCCGTCGCCCGGCCAGGGCAGAGGCAAGGGCAGGCCGACGTACGCGGGAGGCGGCGGGATGACAGTCCCGGGACGCAGGAGCAGTACCTTCAGCCGGCTGCTGCGCAGCGGGTTCACCGACCCCTCGGCCGCCGCCCGGCTGCTGGACACCGACGCGCTGGCCGCCGTACGCGCCGATCCGGTGCTCCTCGACGCCCTCGGGGCCACCGCCGATCCCGACCTCGCCCTCCTCGGGCTGGTCCGGATCGCCGAGGCACAGGCACCCGAGGAACTGCCCGTCCTCCTCGACACCCTCGTCAGCGCCAAACCCCTGCGCGACCGCCTCCTCGGCGTACTCGGCGCCTCCGAGGCCCTCGGCGACCACCTCGCCCGCCACCCCCGGGACTGGCAGGCCCTCGTCACCTACGAGGCCGCCGATCTGCACCCCGGGCTGGCCGAGTTCGAGCAGGGCCTGGCCGGCGCCCACGACCCCGTCACCCTGCGCGTCGCCTACCGCCGCTGCCTGCTGTCCATCGCCGCCCGCGACGTGTGCGGGACCATAGACGTCGCCCAGACCGCCGCCGAACTCGCCGACCTGGCCACCGCCACCCTCCGGGCGGCCCTGCGCATCGCGACCGCCGCCGCCCCCGAGGACGCGGCAGTCTGCCGGCTCGCCGTCATCGCCATGGGCAAGTGCGGCGGCAACGAGCTGAACTACGTCTCCGACGTCGACGTGATCTTCGTCGGCGACGCGGCCCCCGGCGCGGACGAGGGCAAGGCCGTCCAGGCCGCCGCCCGGCTCGCCTCCCACCTCATGCGGATCTGCTCCGAGACCACCGTCGAAGGCACCATCTGGCCCGTCGACGCCAACCTGCGCCCCGAGGGCAGAAACGGTCCGCTCGTCCGCACCCTCGCCTCCCACCTCGCCTACTACCAGCGCTGGGCCAAGACCTGGGAGTTCCAGGCACTCCTCAAGGCCCGCGCCGTCGCCGGCGACGAGGCGCTCGGCGCCGAGTACATCGCCGCCATAACTCCCCTCGTCTGGCAGGCCGCCGAGCGCGAGAACTTCGTCGGCGACGTCCAGAAGATGCGCCGCCGGGTCGTCGACAACATCCCCGCCGCCCAGGTCGACCGCGAGCTGAAGCTCGGCCCCGGGGGCCTGCGCGACGTCGAGTTCGCCGTCCAGCTCCTCCAGCTCGTGCACGGCCGCTCCGACGCCACCCTGCACTCCGGCACCACCCTCGACGCGCTCCAGGCCCTCGCCGCCGGCGGCTACGTCGGGCGCGCCGACGCCGCCCAACTGCACGACGCGTACCGCTTCCTGCGGGCCATGGAGCACCGCATCCAGCTCTACCGGCTGCGCCGCACCCACCTCGTCCCCGAGGACGAGGCCGACCTGCGACGCCTGGGCCGCTCGCTGGGCCTGCGCACCGAACCGGTCGCCGAACTCAACAAGGCCTGGCGCCGGCACGCCTCCGTCGTCCGCCGCCTGCACGAGAAGATCTTCTACCGGCCGCTCCTCGACGCCGTGGCCCAGCTCGCCCCCGGCGAGACCCGCCTCTCCCCGCGCGCCGCCGGCCAGCGCCTCGAAGCCCTCGGGTACGCCGACCCGGCCGCGGCCCTGCGCCACCTCGAAGCCCTCGCCTCCGGAGTCACCCGCGCCGCCGCCATCCAGCGCACCCTGCTGCCCGTGCTCCTCGGCTGGTTCGCCGACTCCGCCGACCCGGACGCGGGCCTGCTGAACTTCCGCAAGGTCTCCGACGCCCTCGGCAAGACCCCCTGGTACCTGCGCCTCCTGCGCGACGAGGGAGCCGCCGCGGAGAACCTCGCCCGGGTGCTCTCCGCCGGACGCCTCGCGCCCGACCTCCTCATGCGCGCCCCGGAGGCTGTGGCCCTGCTGGGGGACCCCGAAGGCCTGGTTCCCCGTACCCACGAGGCCCTGGAGCAGGAGGTGCTCGCCGCCGTCGGCCGCGCCGAGAACCCGGAAGCAGGGGTGGCCGCCGCCCGCGGAGTCCGCCGCCGCGAGCTGTTCCGGACCACCGCCGCCGACATCATCGGCTCCTACGGCACGGAGGAGAACCCGGCCGAGGAGGACCACGGAGCCCTGGTCGACCGGGTCGGCCGCGCCGTCTCCGAACTCACCGCCGCCACCATCGCCGGAGCCCTGCGCGCCGCCGTCCAGGGCCACTGGGGCGACACCCTGCCCACCCGCTTCGCGATCATCGGCGTGGGCCGCTTCGGCGGCCACGAGCTCGGCTACGGCTCCGACGCCGACGTCCTCTTCGTCCACGAGCCGCGCGAGGGCGTCGACGAGCAGGTGGCCGCCAAGGCCGCCCAGAACGTCATCGCCGAGATGCGCAGACTCCTCCAACTCCCCACCGCGGACCCGCCGCTGCTCATCGACGCGGACCTGCGCCCCGAAGGCCGCTCCGGCCCCCTGGTCCGCACCCTGCCCTCCTACGCCGCCTACTACCGCCGCTGGTCCCTGACCTGGGAGTCCCAGGCCCTGCTGCGCGCCGAACCGGTCGCCGGCGACCTCGAACTCGGCCGCCGCTTCATCGAGCTGATCGACCCGCTGCGCTACCCGGTGGAGGGCCTCGGCGAGGACGCCGTCCGCGAGATCCGGCGCCTCAAGGCCCGGATGGAATCAGAACGCCTCCCCAGGGGCGCCGACCCGACCCTGCACACCAAGCTCGGCCGCGGCGGCCTCAGCGACGTCGAGTGGACCGTCCAGCTGATCCAGATGCGGCACGCCTGGGTGGAACCGGGCCTGCGCACGACCCGCACCCGCGAGGCCCTGGCCGCCGCCCACGCGGCCGGCCTGATCCCGACCGAGGAGGCGCAGATCCTCGACGAGGCCTGGGTACTGGCCACCCGGGTCCGCAACGCCGTGATGCTGGTCCGCGGCCGCGCGGGCGACACCTTCCCCTCGGAAGCCCGCGAACTGGCGGCGGTCGGCCGCTACCTCGGCTACGCGGAGGGCACGGTCGGCGACATGCTGGACGACTACCGCCGCATCACGCGCCGCGCCCGGGGCGTGGTGGACGAGCTGTTCTACGCGGGCTAGGGCCCGGGGAGGCGGAGCCGGTCGCCGACCCGGATCCCGGAGAGCTCGACCAGCGGCCCTGCGAGGGAGCCCCGCTCGGGGCGGCGATCCCGGTGCACAAGCGCAGCGGCACCGGCGGCGGCGCCACCGGCCCGGCGCGCAGCCGTTCGAGGGGCCGGGGCCGCCCTCAGCCGGCGCTGCCGGCCCGCGCCGAGGCCACGGCCTCCGTGACCGTCACCGCCATCGGCGTCGTGGGACGGCCGATCAGCCGGGCGAGGTCGCCGGAGGTACCGGCCAACCGGCCGCGCTCGACGGCCAGGTCCACGTCGACGAGGATCTCGGCGAAGGGGGCGGGGACCCCCGCGCCGGTCAGGACGGAGAGGTGGGCCTCGGGAGTCACTGCGTGGTACGCGATCTCCTGCCCGGAGGCCTCCGCCACCGCCGCCGCGTACTCCGTGAAGGACCACGCCGTGTCGCCGCTCAGCTCGTATGCCGCGTCGAGGTGCCCCTCCCCGGTCAGTACGGCCGCGGCCGCCGCCGCGTAGTCGGCCCGCGCCGCGGAGGCCACCCGGCCCTCGCCCGCGTTGGAGAGGACGGCCCCGTGCGCGAGCACCGGAGCCAGGTTGCCGGTGTGGTTCTCGGTGTACCAGCCGTTGCGCAGGAAGGTGTAAGGCAGGCCCGAGGCCAGGATCAGCTCCTCGGTCGCCCGGTGCTCGTCGGCCAGGTCGAAGTCCGCGTCGGGCCCGCCCAGGATGCCGGTGTACGCGAACTGCGCCACCGCTGCAGCCTTCGCCGCGTCGATGACGGCGGAGTGCTGGGCCACGCGGCGCCCGACCTCGTTGCCGGAGATCATCAGCACCCGGTCGCCGGACCGGAAGGCCCCGGCCAGGGTCTCGGGCGCGTTGTAGTCGGCGATGCGCAGTTCGATGCCCAGTGCGGCGAGCGGCGCCGCCTTCTCCTTGTCGCGGACGACGGCGGCGATCTCCCCGGCGGGGACGCCGCGGGCGAGCAGCTCGTCGATGACGAGACGGCCGAGGGCTCCGGTGGCTCCGGTGACGACGATGCTCATGGCGGGTTCACTCCTGATCCGTGCCTTGCTCCCGTTTCCGGGCTGTGCACTCACCGTACGACGGGCGCTAACTAAACGGCAGTACCCACTTTGAAGTAAGGTACCGGCATGGAAGTAAGTGAGATGCGCGAGCGCTGGACCCTGGCCGAGGGCATGTGCCCGCACCGGCTCGTCCTGGAGCACGTCACCAGCCGTTGGGGCGTCCTCGTGCTGGACGCCCTGCTCGACCGCTCGTACCGGTTCAGCGAACTGCGCCGGCACATCGCAGCGGTCGCCAAGGTCAGCGAGAAGATGCTGACCCAGACCCTCCAGACGCTGGAGCGCGACGGGTTCGTGCACCGCGACGCCCAGCCCGTCATCCCGCCCCGCGTCGACTACTCGCTCACCCCGTTGGGCCGCGAGGCCGCCGAGCGCGTCCGGTCCCTCGCCCACTGGACGGGCCTGCGGATGGAAGAGGTGCAGCGGGCGCGCGAGGCGTACGACGAGGCGAAGGCGGCCCGCCAGGTCTGACGGGCCCGACGGGGCCGACAGGTCCGACGTCAGGCGCCGATGCGGACCAGCGCGAGCGTGATGTTGTCGGGGCCCCCGGCCTCGATGGCGGCCCTCCAGAGCTCGAACGCGGCCTTGCCGTCGTCGTGCACCTGCAGCACGTCGTTGATGGTCTCGTCGGGCACCGGGTCGGTCAGCCCGTCGCTGCACACCAGGTAGCGATCGCCCGGGGAGAGCGGCAGGTCCCGTACGTGCGGAGTGAGGACGTGCTCGACGCGGCTGCCGCCGAGCGTCTGGGTGACGGCGGACGTCGTGCGATGGCCCGGCAGCGGCGGCGGGCTGTCGTCCACACTGACCTGGCGCAGCCCGTCGGCGGTCGCGCGGAACACCTTGCTGTCGCCGACGTTGAACGACAGCAGCGAATCCTCCAGGACGAGGGTGCCGGCGATCGTGGTACCCATGGCCGTCAGGTCCGGACGGCCGTCGGTGGCCGACGACACCGCCCGGTTGCAGAGGTTCAGTGCGTCCTCGATGGCCTGGGCCCCGTCCAGCGATGGCCCGAGCAGGGCCAGCTGGCGGACGACCAGCTCGCTGGCGACCTCGCCGGCCGGCTGTCCGCCGAGCCCGTCGGCGACGGCGACGACGAGCGGCCGGCCGAGGGGGAACAGCATCGTCTGGGGGCTGCGGGTCGTGGTCCCGCACAGGGTCCACGGCCCGATGACCAGGCTGTCCTCGTTGTGTTCGCGGACCAGCCCGACATGGCTCAGGGCGGTCACGGCTATGTACGCCACCACGACGTCCCGCCTCTCCGCAACGGCAGACGCGTTCTCGCCACCATTGTCGCGCCGCTCGGCATGCGGCGCGTGATCTGCCGGAGCACCCTGGTCCTGGGGGAGGGCCGAGGGAAGGGACTGCGGGACATGTTCGCGAGGCTGAGCACCTACCAGGGTTCACCGGTCCCCCCGGCCGGGGACGTGATCGCGCAGTCCGAGGCGATCGTCCAGCGGGTACGGGACGTTCCCGGCTTCCGGGGCGTGTACTACCTGGTCGACCGGGCCTCGGGCAGGGCCGTGTCGCTGACCTTGTGGGAGGACGAGCGGGCCATGCGGCAGAGCGAGGAGCGGGCCGCCGCGATCCGGGAGGAGACGGCGCAGCGGGAAGGCCAGCGGATCGTCTCCGTCGAACGCTTCGAGGTGGGGTTCAGTCACCTGGAGCCGTAGGACCCGGGCCGTCGCCCGGCTCCGCCGCGCCCGACCCGCCCCGCAGGATCCGCGCGTACGCCAGGAACGCCGCCAGGCCGACCTCGAAGGCCGCCTCCGCGCGCCCGGGGCCCTGTACCGCCAGCGCCTCGGCCAGGAGTGGGGTCCGCGGGGTCGGCTCCCACATGGATTCCGGGGCCGCGAGGTCCAGGGCCGAGCCCAGGACCAGGTTCTCCAGGCCCGTGAGCAGCGGCATCACCTGCGCCGTGGCGAAGCCGGCCCGCAGGAGCAGGGCCACGGCCCGTTCGTACTGCGCGAGCACCGCGGGTGCCCGTACCGGGGTGGTCATCAGGAGCGGGATGGCCCGCGGATAGGTGGCGAAGGCGGCCCGGTACGAGCGGGCCCAGGCCTCCAGCGACCGGTCCCAGGGCTCCGGCGAGTCCAGCGTGCCGCCGTCGATCCCGGCGCACACCCGCTCGCGGATCAGCTCGATCACCCCGGCCCGGCCGTCCACGTGGTGATACAGCGATCCGGTCTGCACCCCGAGCGCACGGGCGATCTGCGGGACGCTGAACTCCCCCTGCTCGGCGAGTAGTTGCAGGGCGGCAGCGCCGATCCGCTCCCGGTCGAGCAGTGGGGTGCGTGGCCGCGCCATCGTATTTCTCCCGCCGTCAGGTCTTCCCGTACGCCAAAACCGGAGGCTACATTGCCGCGAACCGAAAGCCTTTAGGTTTTCGGTTCCCCGCCGCCTGCCGTTCGCAGAAGGGTGCTCCCGCATGCCCGAAACGCCCGAGCCGCCGAAGCCGCCGAAGCCGCCGAGATCCGGTTCCGGTTCCGGTTCCGGATCCGGATCCGGTACCGACCTGCGCCGTGGCGCGCTCGGTACCGCCGACATCTCCTTCTTCGTCGTCTCCGCCGCCGCCCCGCTCACCGTCATGGCCGGCGTCGCCCCCGTGGCGATCCTCCTCGGCGGCATCGGCGCCCCGGCCGGCTACCTCCTCGCCGGCCTCACGCTCGCCGTCTTCGCCGTCGGCTTCACCACCATGAGCCGCCACATCCGCAGCGGCGGCGCCTTCTACGCCTACATCGCCCGCGGCCTCGGCAAGCGCGTCGGCATCGGCGCCGCCCTGCTCGCCCTCATCGGCTACAACGGCATGGAGATCGGCGTCTACGGGCTCCTCGGCACCACCACCGCGGACACCGGGCGGGCCCTCGCCGGCCTCGACGTCCCCTGGCTGCCCGTCTCCCTCGCCGGCCTCCTCCTCATCTGGTACGGCGGTTTCCGCTCCATCGACTTCGGCGCCAAACTGCTCGGCGTGCTGCTCGTCGCCGAGACCGGGATACTCGTCCTGCTCGCGGGCGGCGTCCTGCTGGAGGGCGGCGCCCACGGCCTCTCCGCCGGATCCTTCGCCCCCGGCGCGGTGCTCGTCCCCGGCACCGCCGCCGTCCTGGCCTTCGCCTTCGCCGCGTTCACCGGCTTCGAGTCCACCGTCATCTACCGCCGCGAGGCCCGCGACCCCGAGCGGACCATCCCGCGCGCCACCTACATCGCCGTCGCCTTCCTCGGCCTCTTCTACGCCTTCATCGTCTGGACCGTCATCCAGGCCTTCGGATCCGGCGAGGTCCTGGCCGCGGCCGCCGAGGACCCCGCCGGCCTCTTCTTCACCGCCATCACCACCTACGTGGGCCCCTGGGCGGCCGACCTGATGCACGTCTTCATCGTCACCAGCGTCATCGCCTCCCTCCTCGCCTTCCACAACGCCATCAACCGGTACGCGCTCGCCCTCGCCGAGGAAGGTGTCCTGCCCGCAGCCCTCGGCCGGATCCACCCGCGCCACGGCTCCCCCTACGTCGCGGGCGCGGCGCAGACCGCCCTCGGCGCCGTCATCGTCCTCGGCTTCGCCCTCGCCGGAGCCGACCCGTACCAGCAGCTCCTGCTCTGGGTGAACACCCCCGGCATGATCGGCCTCATGGCACTGATGCTGCTCGCCGCCATCGCCGTACCCGTCTACTTCCGCCGCGTCCGGCACGACGAGGGGCCCTGGCGGACCCTGATCGCGCCCGTCACGGCCGCCGTGCTGCTGACCGTCGCGATCTGCCTGGTCGTCTCCAAGGTGGCCCTGTTCACCATGGCCTCCACCACCGTCAACACCCTCCTCGTGGCCCTCGTCCCCGTCGTCTTCCTCGCCGGGCTCGTCCTCGCGCAGCGCCTGAAGACCCGCCGCCCCGAGGTCTACGCCCGATTCGGCGAAGAGCCCGTAGAGGCCGTAGAGGCCGTAGAGGCCGTGAGGGGCACAGAGCCCGCCACCGCTCCCGAAGGAGAAGAACTGCCGTGCCCGCTGCCGACACCGTCCTCACCGGAGCCCGCGTCCGCACCCTCGACCCCGCCCGCCCCGAGGCCCGCGCGGTAGCCGTCCTCGGCGGCGAGATCGTCGCCGTCGGGGACGAGGCCGAGGTCCGCGACTGGCGCGGCCCCGGCACCGAGACCGTCGACCTGGCCGGCGCCACCCTCACCCCCGGTCTCACCGACGCCCACAGCCACCCCGTCTGGGGCATCGAGATGGCGGAGGGCACCGACCTCTCCGCCGTCACCGATCTCGACCAGCTCCGCGCCGCACTGCGCACCGCCGACCGGGGCCCCGGCGGCTGGGTCACCGGCTTCGGCCTCGACCACAACGCCTTCGGCGGCCGCCCCGTCGACAAGGAACTGATCGAGGAGGCCCTCGCCGGAGCCCCCGCCTTCCTGCGCCTCTACGACGGCCACTCCGCGCTCGCGTCCGCCGCCGCCCTGGCCGCCGCCGGGATCACCGGCCCGCGCGCCTTCGCCCAGCGCTCCGAGATCGTCTGCGACCCCGACGGGCGGCCCACCGGGCACCTGATCGAGCACGCCGCCATGGCCCTGGTCGGCTCGCTCGCGCCGAAGCCCACGTACGCCGAGCGCCGGGAACGCCTCACCCGGCTGCTCGGCGACATGGCCGCCACCGGCCTGACCGGCGCACACGTCATGGACCTCGGGGACGGGGACGTACCCGCCCTGCTCGCGACCGCCGAGTACGAGGGCGACCTGCCACTGCGCCTGAACCTCTCGCCCTGGTGCATGCCGGGAGCCACCACCGAGGACCTGGAGGAGCTGATCGGGCTCCAGCGGCTCGTGGGCCGCCACTGGAAGGTCGGCGGGGTGAAGTTCTTCATGGACGGCACCGTCGAGGGCGGCACCGCCTGGCTGGAACACGCCGACTGCCACGGCCGGGGCACCGAGGCCTTCTGGCCCGACCCGCGGGCGTACGCCGAGGCGGTACGGGTCCTCGACGGGGCCGGGGTGCGCACCGCGACCCACGCCATCGGCGACGCGGCCGTCCGGCACGTCCTGGACACCGTGGCCTCCCTGGGCGGGCAGGCCCGGATGCGGCACCGGATCGAGCACATCGAGACGGTCCCCGACGACCAGCTGAAGCGGTTCGCGCAGCTCGGGGTGATCGCCTCGATGCAGCCGCCGCACACCGCGTACACCCGGGCCGACCACAGCGACGAATGGTCCAGGCGGCTGGGGGAGGAGCGGGCCGGCCGCGCCTGGCGCTGCCGGGATCTGCGCGAGGCCGGCGCGGTGCTCGCCCTGGGTTCGGACTGGCCCATCGCCCACTACGACGCCCGCCAGGTCCTGGCCACCGCCCGCGACCCGCGCGGCGCGGCCTCGGCCGGTACGGGGGCCTGGACCGGGGCGGCCCTGAGCGGGCTGATGGCGCTGGAGGGCATGACCTCGCACGCCGCGCTGGCGGCGGGGGAGGGAGCGGTGGCGGGCCGGATCGCGGCCGGTTTCCGGGCGGACCTGACCGCCTTCGGCCTGGACCCGGTGGAGGCTCCGGCGGACGAGCTGGCGCAGGCGCCGGTCCGGCTCACCATGTCGGGAGGCCGCATCACCCACAGGGAGGGGTGATCCACGGGCAGGGAGGAGAGGAGCCGGGGCTCAGCGCTGGAAGCGGGCCAGCGCCGGATGGTTCAGGACGGCCGCCGTCACCGGGTGGCGGCCGGTTTCCTCGGGCCGGCGCGGGAGCCGGTGCGGGAGGGATCCGTACCAGGCACGGGAGACGGTGTAGCCGAAGGCCAGGCAGAGCATGCCGCCGACGGCGTCGAGCCAGAAGTGGTTGGCGGTGGCCACGATCACGACCAGGGTCGCCGTCGGGTAGAGCAGGCCCAGGATCCGGGCCCAGGGGGCGGAGGCGACCGCGAAGATCGTCAGCCCGCACCAGAGCGACCACCCTATGTGCATGGACGGCATGGCCGCGTACTGGTTCGACATGTGCTTGAGGTTGCCCGAGGCCATCGAGCCCCAGGTGTGGTGGACGAGCACGGTGTCGATGAAGTTCTGCCCGTTCATCAGCCGGGGCGGCGCGAGCGGGTAGAAGTAGTAGCCGACCAGGGCCACGCCCGTGGTGGCGAAGAGGACGAGCCGCGTGGCCGCGTAACGCCCGGGATGAAAACGGTAGATCCAGACCAGCACGCCGATGGTCATGACGAAGTGGAGCGTGGCGTAGTAGTAGTTCATGCTCACCACGAGCCAGGTCACCGAATTGACGGCGTGGTTGACCTTCTCCTCCACGGCGATGCCGAGCGACTGCTCCGCCTTCCAGATCCAGTCGGCGTTCGCGAGCGCGGCCGCCTTCTGCTCGGGCACGGCGTTGCGGATCAGCGAGTACGTCCAGTAGCTGACCGCGATCAGCAGGACCTCGAACCAGATCCGGGGTCGCCGGGGGGCGCGCAGCCTGGAAAGCAGTGCGCGGTCGGACGACTCCGGGCGGTCCTGGGTCTCGGTCACGGGGGGTGACGAGACGTCCGTCCGGGTATCCAGTGTCTTCACGCTCGCTTCACCCATAGGAAAAGAGTCTGCCAGATACGGACTCGCCTTCGATCATCCCTTGGGACGGTCTTGGCCGCAGCCTCTCCGCCTCCAGGACGATCCGAGGCCGTGCGCCCCTAGGGGGGTGGGCGGGGTCGCGCCTCAGGGGCGCGCGGCGGACCGCCCCTGCTGCGGGCCGGAAGCGGTCGATCCCCGGACCACGAGCTCGGGGAGGAACACGAACTCGCTGTGCGGGGCCGGCGTACCGCCGATCTCCTCCAGCAGGGTCCGCACCGCGGCCTGGCCCATGGCCTGCACGGGCTGGCGGATGGTGGTCAGCGGCGGATCCGTGAACGCTATGAGCGGGGAATCGTCGAATCCGACCACCGACACGTCCTGCGGGACCTTGAGCCCCTGCTGCCGGGCCGCCCGGATCGCGCCGAGCGCCATCATGTCGCTCGCGCACACCACTGCCGTGCAGCCGCGCGAGATCAGCGCGGCCGCGGCGGCCTGGCCGCCCTCCAGCGTGTAGAGGGAGTGCTGGATCAGCTCCTCGACCTCGTCCTCGCCGAGTCCGAGCCGCTCCTTCATGCCGAGGCGGAAGCCCTCGATCTTGCGGAGCACCGGCACGAACCGCTTGGGCCCGACGGCCAGCCCGATCCGGGTGTGCCCGAGCGCGGTCAGGTGGGTCACCGCGAGCTGCATCGCGGCCCGGTCGTCGGGGGAGACGAAGGGGGCCTGCACCTTGTCGGAGAAACCGTTGATGAGGACGTACGGGACGCCCTGTCCGCGGAGTTGGTCGTAGCGGCCCATGTCGGCCGTGGTGTCCGCGTGCAGCCCGGAGACGAAGATGATCCCCGAGACCCCGCGTTCGACGAGCATCTCCACGAGCTCGTCCTCGGTGGACCCGCCGGGCGTCTGCGTGGCCAGCACCGGGGTGTAGCCCTGCCGGGTCAGGGCCTGGCCGATGACCTGGGCGAGCGCCGGGAAGATGGGGTTGTCGAGCTCGGGGGTTATCAGGCCGACGAGTCCCGCGCTGCGCTGGCGCAGCCGTACGGGGCGTTCGTAGCCGAGTACGTCGAGCGCGGCCAGAACTGATTCACGGGTGCCTGCGGCCACACCGGGCTTGCCGTTGAGCACGCGGCTGACTGTGGCTTCGCTGACCCCCGCCTGGGCTGCGATGTCGGCTAGCCGTGCGGTCACGGGATTGGACTGTACCGGTCGGATGTTCACCATGACCACCACGTGCACGAATCCGGGGGGAGCCGGACGGTGCGGCCGTCCGTCTCCACCGGGGCGCTGGACAGGACGGGGCGTCCGGGCGAGGGCATTTCGAGCGGAACCGGGCGGGTGTTGAGCGTGCACGCGAAGCCGGGGCGGGTGAAGAGCAGCGCCCCCTCGGGCGCGGGCAGCCACTGCATCGCGGGCTCCGCGGCCCCGGTCCCGGCCGCGGCCCCTGCGGTCTCCCCCAGTCCCGCCTCCGGCGCCCCGAGGCCCGGCATCGCGCGGCGCAGTTCCAGGGCGGCGCGGTAGAGCTCCAGGGTGGAGTGGGGGTCGCCGGTCTGCGCGGCGACGCTGAGCGCGCCCCAGCCGGCCGGCTGCGGCAGCCAGCTCCCGGCCGGCCCGAAATCGTACGGAGGCTCCTCGCCGGACCACGGGATCGGCACCCGGCAGCCGTCGCGCAGCCCGCCCTGCCCGGCGCTCCGGGCGAAGGCCGGGTCCCGGCGGGCGGCGTCCGGGAGGTCGGTCACCTCGGGGAGGCCTAGCTCCTCGCCCTGGTAGACGTACGCCGAGCCGGGCAGCGCCAGCATCAGCAGCGCGGCCGCCCGCGCCCGGGCCAGGCTGCCGTAGCGGGTGCGGTGGCGCACGACGTCGTGGTTGGACAGCACCCAGGTGGTCGGCGCGCCGACCGAGGCGGTGGCGGCCAGGGACTCGTCGATGACCGTCCGCAGCGCGGTGGTGTCCCACGGGCAATTCAGGAAGCGGAAGTTGAAGGCCTGGTGCAGTTCGTCGGGGCGGACGTAGAGCGCGAGCCGCTCGGAGGTCGGCGCCCAGGCCTCGCCGACCCCGATGCGCGGGACCTCGTAGGAGTCGAGCAGCCGTCGCCAGGAGCGGTGGATCTCGTGGACGCCGTCCTGGTCGAAGAAGGGGAGCGGCTCGATGCCGATGAGGGTGGCCTGCGCGCCGCGGCCGATGTCCGGCAGGCCCGGGGTCTTGACCATGCCGTGGGCGACGTCCACCCGGAAGCCGTCGACGCCGAGGTCGAGCCAGAACCGCAGGACGGCGGAGAATTCCTCGGCGACCTCCGGGTTCTCCCAGTTCAGGTCGGGCTGCTCGGGGGCGAAGAGGTGCAGGTACCAGGCGCCGTCCGGGGTCCGGCTCCAGGCCGGCCCGCCGAAGACGGACTCCCAGTCGTTGGGCGGGAGCTCCCCGGAGGGGCCCCGGCCGGGGTGGAAGTGGTAGCGCGCCCGGGCCCGCGGCTCCCCGGCCAGCGCCGCCCGGAACCAGACGTGCTGCTCGGAGGTGTGGTTCGGGACCACGTCCACGATGACCCGCAGCCCCAGGGCGTGCGCGGCGCGGATGAGGTCGTCGGCGTCCGAGAGGTCCCCGAAGAGGGGGTCGACGGCCCGGTAGTCGGCGACGTCGTAGCCGCCGTCCGCCTGCGGGGAGACGTAGAAGGGGGTCAGCCACACCGCGTCGACCCCGAGCCGGGCCAGGTGGGGCAGGCGCTCGCGCACCCCGCGCAGGTCCCCGATCCCGTCGCCGTCGCTGTCCGCGAAGGAGCGTACGTACACCTGGTAGATGACGGCATCGCGCCACCAGCCGCCGCTCGCGATGGCGTTGCTGGAAGCGCTTGCAAGCCGGGAGGCGGTCAGCTCATGGGTCATATCGGGTCAACGCGAGTGCGCACCCCCTGGTTGCGGGCCCGGACAGTCGAAGAGGGTTCGAACTAACAGCAAGCTGCGGCAACCGTCCGGACACGTGGATGTAACGATCAACCGTTCTTGCAGAAAATTGCCGCAAGGCCTTTCGGACAGCTTTCAGGCTTGTTACGTTCTCGGCAACTCGGGACCGCGAGGCGCGGCCGGGATCATCGAAGGAGTTCATATGCGGCGTGGCATAGCGGCCACCGCGCTGGTCGCGGCTCTGGCGCTCGCGGCGACGGCTTGCGGCGGTGACACCAAGGACGGCGGCAGCAGCGGCGCCAAGGCGGACGGGGAGCTCTCCGGCACGGTCACGTGGTGGGACACCTCGAACGACGCCGAGAAGGCGTCCTTCCAGAAGATCGCCGAGGCGTTCACCGCCAAGCACCCCAAGGTGACCGTCAAGTACGTCAACGTCCCGTACGGCGACGCGCAGAACAAGGTCAAGAACGCCTTCAGCAGCGGCTCCGAGGCCCCCGACGTGATCCGCGCCGACGTGGGCTGGGTCGCCGACTTCGCCTCCCTCGGCTACCTCTCCGAGGTCCCGGCCGAGACGGCCAAGAAGGTCGACGCCGAGTTCCTGCCCCAGGCCGCCGCCAGCGGCAAGTACGAGGGCAAGACCTACGCGGTCCCGCAGGTCATCGACACCATGGGCCTCTTCTACAACAAGAAGATGCTCGCCGACGCCGGCGTCCAGCCCCCCAAGACGCTGGAGGAGCTGAAGACCGCCGCCGCGGCCATCAAGGCCAAGACCGGCAAGGCCGGCCTCTACCTGCGCGGCGACGACTCCTACTGGTTCCTCCCCCTCATCTACGGAGAGGGCGGCGACCTCGTCGACGCGAGGACCAAGACGGTCACCGTCGACAACGCCGCGGGCGTCAAGGCCTTCAAGGCCGCCCGCGACCTGGTCACCTCGGGCGCGGCGATCACCAACGCCACCGACGGCTGGACCAACATGCAGACCGCCTTCAAGACGGGCGAGGCCGCGATGATGATCAACGGCCCCTGGGCCGTGGCCGACAGCTACGCGGGCGACCAGTTCAAGGACAAGGCCAACCTCGGCATCGCCGCGGTCCCGGCCGGCTCGGTCAAGGCGGGCGCCCCGCAGGGCGGCCACGACCTCGCCGTCTACGCGGGCTCCAAGAACATCGCCGCCGCGAACGCCTTCGTCGACTACATGACCTCGCAGGAGGTGCAGGTCCAGTCCGCCAAGGAGCTGAGCCTGCTCCCGACCCGGACCGCCGCCTACGAGCAGGCCGACGTCAAGTCCAACGAGATGGTCACCTTCTTCAAGCCGGCCGTGGACAAGGCCGTCGAGCGCGCCTGGATCCCGGAGAACGGATCCCTCTTCGAGCCGCTCAAGGTCGAATACACCAAGGCGGTCACCGGGGCGTCGAGCCCGGAGGACGCGGCCAAGGCGGCCGGCGTCGAATTCCGCAAGATCCTCAAGGGTTGGAAGTAGCGAAAAGATGGCTGCTCACACCAGCCAGTCGGTGGCGAAGGCCGCGGGCAGCGAGACCGGTCCTGAGGCCGGTCCCGCCGCCCGCGGCCGGAGCCGCAGGACTGACCGCAGGACCGACGGCAGGACCGGAGGCAAGCCCGGCGGCAACAACCGCCCCGGGCTGAAGCGGGCCCTCGCCACCCACTGGTACGCCTGGGCCATGATCACCCCCGTGGTGCTCGTGCTCGGCGTGATCATCGGCTGGCCGCTCGTCCGCGGCATCTACCTGTCGCTGACCGATGCCACCGAGCGCAACGTCGCCCGCACCATCGGCGCCAACCACATCGAGGCGACGTACCAGTTCGTCGGACTCGACAACTACGCCGACGTCCTCGCCGACCCGGTGTTCCTGCAGCGGCTGGTGTGGACGGTGCTGTGGACCGTCGCCTGCGTGTCGGTCACCTTCGCGCTCGGCCTGGGCCTCGCCACCGTGCTCAACCGCGAGTTCAAGGGACGCGCCGCCTACCGGATGGCACTCATCCTGCCCTGGGCCGTCCCCGGATTCGTCTCCGTCTTCGCCTGGCGGTTCCTCTTCAACCGAGACAACGGCATCCTCAACAAGATCCTCGAGGGCGGCGGCATCTCCGCCGTCCCGTGGCTCGACGACCCGACCTGGGCCAAGATCGCGGTCATCGCCGTCAACGTCTGGCTCGGCGTCCCCTTCATGATGGTCGCCCTGCTCGGCGGCATGCAGTCCATTCCCGGAGAGCTCTACGAGGCAGCCGAGATGGACGGGGCGAGCCCCTGGCAGCGGTTCCGCCACATCACCCTGCCGGGACTGCGCACGGTCAGCATGACCGTGATCCTGCTCTCCACCATCTGGACCTTCAACATGTTCCCGGTGATCTTCCTGCTCACCCGGGGCGGCCCGGGCGACTCCACGGAGATCCTGGTGACCCAGGCCTTCCGCGAGGCGTTCGTGACGAGCCCGCGCGACTTCGCGGTCTCGGCGACCTGGGGCGTACTGATCCTCCTGCTGCTCACGATGTTCGCGCTGGTCTACCGGCGCTCGCTGCGCAAGCAGGGAGAGGTGTGGTGACCGTGACGACCAACTCCGCGAGTCCTGCGAGCTCCGTGAAGGCGGCCCCCGTGAAGACGGGCTCCGTCCGCCCGCGCGGCAAGCGCTCCCCGCTCGCCTCCGCCGGACTGCACGCCACGCTGGCCATCGCCGCCGTGATCGCCGTCTTCCCGGTGCTGTGGGTCCTGCTGACCTCGCTCAAGCCCGCGAAGCACTCCATCTCCACGGACTTCGTCAAGGAACCGACCCTCGACAACTACCGCTACCTGGTGGAGTCGACCTCCTTCCTCACCTGGTTCGGCAACTCCGTCCTGGTCGCCGGCATCACCACCGTCCTCGGGGTGTTCATCGCCGCCACCACCGGATACGCCGTCAGCCGCTTCAAGTTCCCCGGAATGAAGCCGCTGATGTGGACCCTGCTCATCACGCAGATGTTCCCGATGGCCATCCTCATCGTCCCGCTCTACAACCTCATGGGCGACCTGGGGCTGCTGAACCAGCCGCTCGGCCTGGTGATCACGTACCTCACCATCGCCGTGCCGTTCTGCGCCTGGATGATGAAGGGCTTCTTCGACACCATCCCGATCGAGATCGACGAATCCGGCCGCGTCGACGGGCTCAACCCCTTCGGCACCTTCTGGCGCCTCATCCTGCCGCTCGCCAAGCCCGGCCTCGCCGTCACCGGCTTCTACGCCTTCATCACCGCCTGGGGCGAGGTCGCGTACGCCTCCGCCTTCATGGTCGGCGACGAGCACCTGACGCTGGCCGGCGGTCTGCAGACCTTCGTCACGCAGTACACCTCCAACTGGGGTGCGATGAGCGCCGCTTCCATCCTCATCGCCATCCCCGCGGCGTTCTTCTTCCTCTTCGCCCAGCGTCACCTCGTCGCCGGGATGACGGCAGGCGCGACCAAGGGCTGACCAGCCCCGCGCGCACGGGCCGACCACCCGATGCCTGCCCCCTCTCACCCCCGGCCCGATCTCCTCAAGGACGACATGACCCAGCACCTCGCCGCCGAAACCTCGTGGGACGGCCTCCCCACCTCCACCGGCACCCTGCCCGGCTGGTGGAGAGAAGCGGTGATCTACCAGGTCTATCCGCGCAGCTTCGCCGACTCCAACGGGGACGGCATGGGGGACCTCGAAGGCATCCGCAGCCGACTGCCCTACCTCAAGGAACTCGGCGTCGACGCCGTGTGGCTCAGCCCCTTCTACGCCTCCCCGCAGGCCGACGCGGGCTACGACGTCGCCGACTACCGGGCCATCGACCCGATGTTCGGCAGCCTCCACGACGCCGACGCCGTGATCCGCGAGGCGCACGAACTGGGCCTGCGGATCATCGTGGACCTGGTTCCCAACCACTGCTCCGACCAGCACGAATGGTTCAAGCAGGCGTTGCGCGAAGGGCCGGGTACGCCGCTGCGCGAACGCTTCCACTTCCGCCCGGGCCGGGGCGCGGACGGTACGGAGCCCCCGAACGACTGGGAGTCCATCTTCGGCGGACCCGCCTGGACCCGGGTCGCCGACGGGGAGTGGTACCTGCACCTCTTCGCGCCCGAGCAGCCCGACTTCAACTGGGAGCACCCGGCCGTCCAGGACGAGTTCCGCTCGATCCTGCGCTTCTGGCTCGACCTCGGCGCCGACGGCTTCCGCATCGACGTGGCCCACGGCCTGGTCAAGGCCCCCGGCCTGCCCGACCTCGGCCGCGGCGAACAGCTCAAGCTGCTCGGCAACCAGGTGCTGCCCTTCTTCGACCAGGACGGCGTCCACGAGATCTACCGCTCCTGGCGGAAGGTGCTGGACGAGTACGCCGGCGACCGGATCGGTGTGGCCGAGGCCTGGACGCCGAGCGCCGACCGGACGGCCATGTACCTGCGGCCCGACGAACTGCACCAGGCCTTCAACTTCCACTACCTGAACACCGGGTGGGACGCGCAGGCGCTGCGCGCCACCATCGACGAGTCCCTGGACGCGATGCGCCCGGTGGGCGCGCCGACGACGTGGGTGCTGTCGAACCACGACGTCGTGCGTCATGTCACGAGGTACGGGGGAGGGGCCG
Organism: Streptomyces sp. NPDC006450; assembly: GCF_040612195.1. NCBI lineage: Bacteria > Bacillati > Actinomycetota > Actinomycetes > Kitasatosporales > Streptomycetaceae > Streptomyces > Streptomyces sp. NPDC006450. The sequence continues at coordinate 32,979 of NZ_JBEXPT010000072.1, forward strand.
AGGGCCTGGCCCGGGCGCGCGCGGCCGCGCTGCTGATGCTGGCGCTGCCCGGATCGGCGTACGTCTACCAGGGCGAGGAGCTCGGCCTGCCGGAGGTCGTCGACCTCCCGGACGACGTCCGCCAGGACCCGGCCTTCGCGCGCGGCGACGGACAGGACGGGCTGCGCGACGGCTGCCGCGTACCGATCCCGTGGTCGGGCACCGAAGCCCCTTACGGCTTCGGCGAGGGGGGCAGCTGGCTGCCGCAGCCGGCCGACTGGGCGGGCCTGACCGTGGCCGCGCAGACCGGCGATCCGGCCTCCACCCTGGAGCTCTACCGCGCCGCGCTGCACCTGCGCCGCTCGCACCCGGAGCTGGGCGCGGGCGACGCGGTCCAGTGGCTGGAGGCCCCGGCGGGCGTCCTGGCCTTCCGCCGCGGGGACTTCACGTGCACGGTCAACACCACGGACGGGCCGGTAGGGATGCCCGCGCCGGGCACCGTACTGCTGGCGAGCGGGCCCCTGCCCGACCCGTCGGAGCTGCCGGCCGACACGGCGGTGTGGTGGCGGGGATGACCTCCCCGCTGCGGCTGACGGACATCGCCGCGCAGGCCGCGGTCAGCGAGGCGACCGTCAGCCGCGTGCTCAACGGCAAGGCGGGCGTGGCGTCCGGCACCCGGCACAAGGTGCTGGCCGCCATGGACCTGCTGGGCTACGAACGCCCGGTCCGGCTGCGCCGGCGCAGCAACGGCCTGGTCGGCCTGCTGACCCCGGAGCTGACCAACCCCATCTTCCCGGCGTTCGCCCAGGTCATCGAGCAGACCCTCGCGGGCCACGGCTACACCCCGGTGCTGTGCACGCAGACCCCGGGCGGGGCCACCGAGGACGAGCTGGTGGAGCAGCTGGAGGAGCGCGGGGTCACCGGCATCGTGTTCCTGTCCGGACTGCACGCGGACGCCTCGGCCGACCCGTCCCGCTACCAGCGGCTCGCGGCCCGGGGCGTCCCGTTCGTGCTCATCAACGGCTTCAACGAACAGGTCCAGGCCCCCTTCATCTCCCCGGACGACCGCGCGGCGGCGGAGATGGCGGTCCGTCACCTGGAGGACCTGGGCCACCGCAGGATCGGCCTGGCCATCGGGCCGACGCGCTACGTCCCGTCGGCGCGAAAGGAGGCGGGTTTCGTCGCTGCCCTCCCGTCCGCGGCGGCCGAAGGCCTCATCCAGCGCACCCTGTTCACGGTCGAAGGCGGCCACGCGGCGGGCGGAGCCCTCCTGGACCGGGGCTGCACGGGCATCGTCTGCGGAAGCGACCCGATGGCCCTCGGCGTCATACGGGCGGTCCGCGAGCGCGGCCTGCGCGTCCCGGAGGACATCTCGGTGGTCGGCTTCGACGACTCCCCGCTGATCGCCTTCACGGACCCCCCGCTGACGACGGTCCGCCAGCCGGTCCGCGCCATGGCCACGGCAGCGGTGGGCGCCCTCCTGGAGGCGGTCGCCGGCACCCCGGTCCAGCGCACGGAGTACGTCTTCCAGCCGGAACTGGTGGTCCGGGGGTCCACGGGGCAGGGGCCGGGGGGCGGGTAGGGGCGTCTCGGGGGCGGGGCTTCATCCCCCTCGGTGTGGGCCGGTCCCTCAAGGGCGCTCCCCTTGGTCGCGTCGCTTCGCGATGGCCTTCGGCCACCCTTGACCGACCGGCCCACACCCAAACGCCACAAGA